>JBAWVV010000353.1:0-4786 GCA_037147115.1 Planctomycetia bacterium
TCGGCTTGGCGACGCGTTCAGGGCATGGGGCGGGTTTCGTGCTGATCTCCACGGCGGCTTCCCGTCGGTTCGGACCACGCCCACCATTCTCGACATCAAGCAATGGGCTTCGGCCCTGCCGCACGCATCTGGTCTGCGTCTTTCACCCTCGTGGAACCTGCTTGCCTGCCGACACCCTCCTGGCACGAAAATCCCCGAAGAACCAACCCTACAGCGGAACAGTGCTGACCAAGCGTCGCGGCTGGCACGGCAGTTTGGGCGAGCATGTCATTGCCATAAAGCAAGGATCGTTTCGGGAGGAGCCGTTGGCGGAACGCGTGCCGATCTCTACAAGCAAGCCAACGCGGCACCGGTCGCGTCATGTTCATGGCACGAGTAACCGTTAGCCCAATGCTCGTGCGGTCGTGACGTGGCCGGTGCTGCGGTGTCTTCCCACCAGATCCAGATGGAGCCCATCATGAAATCACAACTGGAAGTCACCGACGACATGGTTGGATCGAGCGTCACCGCCACGGTCGTGGACATGGTGCGTCATGCCGTGTTCGCCGGTGCGGTGGCCCTGCCGATGGCGATCCTCGGCACGATGGACAGCATCGAGACGGACTCCGAGTTCGCCTCGGCCGGAGAGATGTGGCTCGACGTGCAGAATCGGATGCACGTGGCGGCCAGCCGGGACGTCTGATTCCCGGTGGTGCTGTCGAGGCTGGTGCGATCCCTCACGGGAGCACCGCCGAAAGTTACGGTCAGGCGGCCGTGGCACGCTTGTCCGCCGCAGCGACCCGACGATCACGGACGACCGCCGACTGCGACGCGACCCACAGGCCCCCGGGGAACTTCACCCCGGGGGTTTCTGTTGACCGACCCGGACGAGGGATTGCTGGCGGTTGGTTCGGCCCGCCCGTGAGCTGGCCGCAGGAACCTCCGCCCCGGGACAGCCGTTCGCAGAGAAGCCCCTGCACGCAAGAGGTTGTTTCCCGCGAGCTCGACGCGTTCCACAAACCGAGTCCGTGAAATGCCGCCACCTTCGCCGATCATCTAGGCAGCAAGCCCCCCATCGGCCGAGCCTGTCGGGTGCAGCATGACTTCGCACCAGGGAACCGTAGCCCAGCAGTTCCTTGGCCGACGGTAGGGCTTTTTCCTGGGGCTGGTGGACTTCACAGCCTCGTCATGGCGTCGCGGCTGGCTCGGACGCTTCATCTGCCGCGGCTTCTTGTGTTGGCTCTTTCTCCTCAGTCATGCCCACGTGGTCCTTCACGGGGCGGCGGTAGTAGAAGCGCTCCGGGCCGCCGTCGAGCACCACGTCTGTCGCCAGGCCAGCCGTGTCGAAGAACACGCCGACACGGTCCTTCTTGCCGCCGAGCTTGACCCACCAGTTCTTCTTGAGCATGAGGTCGCGGTCGGGGTTCCCCAGCCCGTCGTCCCTCGCCTCCCGACTCTCCGAACTCATCTCGGCCTGCGTCACCGGCCTCTGGAGCGAAAACCCGCGAGCCCGACGAGGCCATCCGTGAGATCGCCACGCTTACCCGCTCCGAACACTGGCGGCTGGCGACCTGGGACTGCGACGCCGGGCTCACGTTCCCGGTGGCCGGGTACCGCGAGCGGCTCCAGCTGGCCGCCCGTGATGTGGCCTCCGAGTACGAACAGCTCAAGCTCG
The DNA here is from genome assembly GCA_037147115.1 of Planctomycetia bacterium. GTDB lineage: Bacteria > Planctomycetota > Planctomycetia > Pirellulales > UBA1268 > QWOP01. The sequence goes on from JBAWVV010000353.1 coordinate 1,655, forward strand.
AAGCCCAGCGCCGTCTCGGGACGCTTTTTCGTCGACCGACTACCCCACGACGCTCGACGGGATGTTCGACCTGGAAGTCTCCTACCCGCCGATCGAGCCGCCCCACTATCTTCTGGCCTTGAACCCCGGTGTCTTCGAAGCTGAGCAAGCCCGGGTCCGCGAGCGTTTCGAGGCCGCCGTCAAGATGGCCGGTGTTGGGGCCGTTCGGGACGCGACGAGAGGCGTTACAGGCGGAGAGGGTTTGCCTGCGGCGATCGTCGACCTGAACGGCCCCGATCGATGGCTCGCGACCTCAGCCGAACCACACCGACCGACTTTATCGCGAGTCTGATGCACTGCTTAATTCGCCATTTTCGCGTGAAGGCCCGCCACCAACAAATGAAAGAGAAGGGCCACGGCATTCATGCAGACTGTTGCCAACAGACATCCCAGCACGCCGTGGAGGGCCACGTATCCGACCCCTCGCCAGCCGCGACTCCAAATCACATAAACGGGCACCAGCAGCCCCGCGGCCAAGAAAAACCATTGTCGCGACAAGAGAGGAATAGCGCGGCCACCAGCGCGATCGTCGACAATCACCCAACAACTGGCCACCGCGTAGAGGGCGAGGGGCACCATGATGTCTAGACGCGACGGAACCGTGGGCCACGCGCTGCGAACACCCCACATTGCCAAGAGCAAGTAATACGCGAGCAGAAACCATCGGGTGTGGCGGAAGCCTGGAGCGGCTAACGCTTCCGATGCGGGCTTTCCAACCACGACGTCGGTGCTCATGTTGATTTACCTGGCGAATGGTGCCCGTTTTGCAGCGGCTCTGGCCGCTGGGGCATTAGCCAGTGAATAGCCTATCCGGCCACGCCGTCTGCTGCATGGCCGGGGTCGGCGTCTGGGGGCACGCTGATCACGCCCCGCCTGTCGATCATGAAGCGTCACCCCAATGGCACTCGCTACCTGAGTTCTCGACGTCGCCGCCATGGGGCCGTTAGGCGGGTGGGTGCTGGGGCCCAATCAGAGCCGATCGGTGGCCTTGGCGGCGGAGCGGGGGTGGTTGGTGGAGGGGGAACCGTAAACGACCGCGATGAGCGGTCCGTCGCCCGACCAGATGACGCATCGACAGAATGCCTAACGGCTGGGGACCGCTGCCGCGATTCGTTCGGCGTTCTTTCTGCGACGGAGTGAGCCGTCGATCACCGAGTCGAGGACTGCCCGCCATTGCTGGAGCCAAGCTGCTGCCTCGTCGGCGGACTCGAAGAAGACATTCGTCAGGGTGGACAGCGCCTCGCGACTCTCGGGTAGGCCGGCGAAGAGGGCGTCAAGCTGGCCCAGGCCCTGCCGGCCTTGCTCGATGCCGGCCTCGGCCACCCAGCGGCTGACTCGCGGCGGATCGATCTCGAAGCGGTCAGCCTCGCACGAGCAGCCTGGATAACAGTCGTTCGTGGAGAGCATGAGGCCCCAGAGCGGCTCGGGGATGAGAGGTAGCATGCGGCCTCCGCTCTGATTGCCAGACGTTCTCGACCAGCAGCGACCGGTTCGGTGGCTAAGGCTACTCCGCGGGCTTCGACTGCAATGTTCGGAGGTATGCGGATACCGCCCCGTCCCAGCCGCACCGCGAGCAGCGTCCGCCGGCGAACTCGTGGGCGCACGGCGGATACCCGTACAGCCAGTGGGAGCACTCCGGGCACAGGTGTGTCATCTGCGCCGACGAGGCGAGGTAGTCGCTCCCGCACTCGTCGCAGCACCGCGTCTCCGGCTGTTCCGTGGCTGACAACAGCGAAGCCCTCCGTCGCCGAACGCTCTCGATCACCCGCGGCGGGGGCCGTTGGAGCACTGACATTGGGAAAGCCTACCCGCCGCCGTCGTCTGCTGCAGCGCCTGGTTCGACGCTACCCGCCGCTCAGGTATGCGGCCAACGCGGACTCGTCGGCGAGCGACACGACCACGCCCGCAGACCAGTCCGCGACCAGCAACTCGGCGGCACGGGGCAGCGATCGGAGGACCCGGCACCATAGCCCGACCCGCTCGGCCGGGACGCCGCGCAGCGTTAGCCAGACCGGCCCGACCACCCCTCCCGTGCTGACGCCGACGAACAACGCCTCACCACCATCGAGGCCCCAGCCAGCCACCGATGGGCACGACTCGCGGTACGAGCTGTACCCGGTCAGGACTTCCGCGAACCGGGGGACCAGCGGCGCGACGGCCGCCCCGAGTTCCTCCAGCGTGATGCCTAGCGAGGCCAGCGGCTGGGGCGACCCCCCTCGGACGTACATGGCGGTCCACCCGGCCCCATCCCGGTGCGCGTCGGCGAACTCGTCGATGCGGCCCATCTCCGCCAGGCAGTACCCGCGGGCGGTGCTGGGCAGCACCTCCACCTGGCAGTAGTCGTCCTCATGGAAGAACGCCGATGCCATCCGGTAGCCTCTCCTCGCCGAACGACAAAGTTGAGCAGCTTGCGACCAACCGGCTCGCCGTCCCGCAGGGCGCTATCGCGAGTCTGCTCCAACGCCTGGTTCGCCACGCACTTGGAGTTTATCCCCGTGATTGCCAGGAAGAGGGATCCCGAGCACCGTGGAGAACAGCGAGCACGATGAAGTAGACGATAGAGCGGAACTGCTTCAGCCTTGCGGCACGCACATCTTGCCAAACTTTGCCATGCAACTCCGGCATCTTCTCGATGCGTGCAAGCACTTCCCGAACACGGGCAAGGACCTGAGTTCCGAGGCCAACACGAACTGCCTCAAGCTGATCGCGGGCCTCCTGGACATCGACTTCTGCTTCGTGCCGCAGGATTACCGGCAGACTCACGAACCACCTTCAAGCCGCTCCAGCACTTCCCGCCATGGCTTGCCGACCCCGGGTGATTCTGCGGCACTAGCGCGGCGTTTTGCGAGCTCCGCAACGTGCCAATCAGGAACGTCCTGCGGTTCGACCTGATCCGGCAGGCTATTCCAGATCTGCTCAATGAGATCGAGACGATCGCGCACGCTCAGGCGATCGATGCCCAATGAATCGATGCGAACGGACACGTGTATTCTCCTCGATGGGCGGTGAGCTAACGCCCGTAGTCTGCCGACTAGGCACGGAGAAGGAAAAACTCCGGCGCCCCAGCACTGGCAGCCAATCCAATCGCCTAAC
>JBAWVV010000354.1:0-4785 GCA_037147115.1 Planctomycetia bacterium
CGCCGTCGACGAGATCAGCCAGCTGTTCATGCCCTACCATCCGCCGCGGCTGGAGTGATCCCCGAGGCCGACTTCGATCTCTCCGCCCAGGCGACTTGCAGCAAGATTTTTTGATCGTGTCGGGGCTCCCCCGGTCGGGGACGTCGCTGATGATGCAGATCCTTCGCGCCGGCGCGTGAGGGCGATTGAACACGGGAGGGCAGACGAGTTCGGGGCTCGTGGCCGATCGCCGAGACAAACCGCTCATCCGGTCGCGCCGGCCCGTCAGGGGGCCTGCGTCGTTTCCGCCCACGCCGACACCGGCACGCAACTGCAAAACAGGTTGCGGTCGCCGTGGACGTTGTCGACGCGTCCTACCGGCGGCCAGTACTTCGCCCGCTTCAGCGCCGGCATCGGGAAGGCGGCCGTCTCGCGGGAGTAGGAATGCTCCCAATCGGTGGCGACGACCGTGGCGGCGGTGTGTGGCGCGGCCTTGAGCGGGTTGTCGTCCTGCGACCACTCCCCTGCCTCAATCTTTCGGATCTCACCGCGGATCGCGATCATCGCGTCGATGAAGCGGTCGAGCTCAGCCAGCGGCTCGCTTTCCGTCGGCTCGACCATCAGCGTCCCCGGCACCGGGAAGCTGAGCGTGGGGGCATGGAAGCCGTAGTCGACGAGCCGCTTGGCGACATCCTCGGCCGTGACGCCGCTCGAGTCTTTCAAGGGGCGCAGATCGAGGATGCACTCGTGGGCCACCCGGCCATTGGCACTGGTGTAGAGCGTGGGGAAGTGATCGCGGAGGCGGATACTGACGTAATTGGCGGCGAGGATCGCCCGCTCGGTCGCGCGCTGCAGGCCGTCTCCTCCCATCATCCGGCAATACATCCAGCTGATCGGAAGCACCGCGGCATTGCCCAGCGGCGCCGCCGAGACAGCGCCCACCGCGCCGGTCGGCAGCCCCCCCGTGGCATGGCCGGGAAGGAAGGGGATGAGATCCTCGACGACACACACCGGCCCGACACCAGGCCCGCCGCCGCCGTGCGGAATGCAAAACGTCTTGTGGAGGTTGAGGTGGCTGACGTCACCGCCAAACTCGCCCGGCGAAGCCGTGCCGACCAGCGCGTTCATGTTGGCGCCGTCGATGTACACCCGGCCGCCGTGGGCGTGGACGAGCCGGCACAGCTCGCCGACTTCGGTCTCAAACACCCCATGCGTGCTCGGGTAGGTGATCATCACTGCCGAGAGCCGGTCGGAATACTGCTCGCACTTGGCCCGCAGCTCGGCCATGTCGACGTTGCCATCGGCGTCGCAGCCGATCACCACCACCTCCATCCCCGCCATCTGGGCGCTGGCCGGGTTGGTGCCGTGGGCCGAGGAGGGGATGAGGCAGATCGTCCGGTGCCCCTGGCCACGGGCCCGCTGCCAGGCTTGGATGACAAGCAGCCCGGCATATTCCCCCTGGCTGCCGGCATTCGGCTGGAGCGAGATGCCGGCGTAGCCGGTTGCCTCACAGAGCCACTGCCGCAGCTGCCGCTCGAGCACCGAATATCCCTCGAGCTGGTCGGCCGGCGCGAAGGGATGAATGTGGGCAAATCCAGGCCAGGTGATCGGGATCATCTCGCTTGAGGCATTGAGCTTCATCGTGCAGCTGCCCAGCGGGATCATGCTCCGGTCAAGGGCCAGATCCTTATCAGACAGGCTGCGGATGTAGCGAAGCATCGCCGTCTCGGCATGATGCGAGTTGAACACCGGATGGGTCAGGAACGGGCTCGTGCGCTCAAGCGCCACGGGGATCAGCGTCTCGATTCCCCCCTCGAAGGCGCTGATCTCGGGAAGCGCCTGCCCGTCGGTTGCAAACACCTTCCAGAGAGCGACCAGATCGTCGCGCGACGTCGTCTCGTCGAGGCTGATGGCAAGCGTGTGGGGGTCGAGCGTGCGGAGATTCATCCCGGCGGCCCGGGCCCGCGCGGCATAGTCTGCCGTCCGCTCCCCTGTCTCCAGCGCCAGCGTGTCGAAGGCGCCCTGGCGACGAACAGCCACGCCGAGCTTGGCCAAGCCGGCGGCGAGGATCGCCGTGTACGCAGCGACGCGCTCGGCAATCCGCACCAGGCCATCGGGCCCGTGATAGACCGCATACATGCTCGCCACCACGGCGGGGAGAACCTGCGCGGTGCAGATGTTGGAGGTGGCCTTCTCGCGGCGGATGTGCTGCTCGCGCGTCTGGAGAGCGAGCCGGTAGGCGGGATGGCCGTGGGCATCGATGCTCACGCCGACGAGCCGCCCCGGCATCGATCGCTTGATGGCATCGCGGCAGGCAAAGAAGGCGGCGTGGGGCCCGCCGCAGCCCATCGGCATCCCGAAGCGCTGCGTCGACCCGAAGACAATGTCGGCCCCCCATTCCCCCGGTGGCGCAAGGAGCGTGAGGGCAAGGATGTCGGCCGCCACGCACAGCAGCGCCTGCTTGGCGTGGACTTTTTCAGCCAGGCCGCGGAAGTCGGCGATCGAGCCATCGGTGGCGGGATATTGCACGAGCGCCCCGAAGAAGGCGTCGTGGCTGTTAACGAGCGCTACAACGTCGCCGACGACCACCTCGATGCCGAGTGGCGCGGCGCGCGTCTGCACGACCTCGATCGACTGCGGGTGGAGGCGAGCGTCGACGAGGAACACCGGGCTCTTGCTCCCGGCCGAGCGGCGGGCGAGGGTCATCGCCTCGGCGGCGCCGGTCGCCTCATCGAGGAGCGAGGCATTGGCGATCGGCATCCCGGTAAGCTCGCAAACCATCGTCTGGAAATTGACCAGCGCCTCCATCCGCCCCTGGCTGATCTCGGCCTGGTAGGGGGTGTAGGCGGTGTACCAGGCTGGATTCTCGAGGATGTTGCGGAGGATCACGCCGGGGGTGTGGGTGCCGTGATAGCCCTGGCCGATGAAGCTCTTGAGGATCTTGTTGCGGGCAGCGATGCCGCGCAGCTCCTCGAGCGCCGCTGCTTCGGTGATCGCGGCGGGGATGTCGATCGGGCGACGGCGGGCAATGCTCGCCGGCACGATGCCGGCCACGAGCGACTCGCAGGAAGCCTCACCGACGCAATCGAGCATGTGGCGCTCGTCGGCAGCGTCGGGGCCGATGTGGCGGGCGTGGAACTCGGCCGCGTTCTCGAGATAGGCAAGCGGGGTCCGCGGGGCGGCGGGGCGAGACATGACAAGGCTCCGGTTGGATTCGAATTGGCGCACGCGCCGATCCGGGGGAACCCTGTTGTCCTGGAACCTGAGAGATTCGCCGCGGGCGGCGCCCGCGGGTTGCCCCTTCGGTGGATGCCCGGCCCAAAGGCCAAGCATCACTCTCCAACAGTGCGGTCGTCAGTCCGTTTGCCTGAGCGTTCAGCCTTCGGCGGTCTTGCGACTCTCTCCTGACGAATGCAAGTTTAGACGGTCCGCGGAAAAAGTCATCCCGGAACGTGTTCCACGTGAGACTCCCCCACAGAGGCGATGTTTTTCGGGGGCGGAGGCCGATCAAACGTCTCGTCATCGATCGAACCGGCCACTCCTTCGAAATACCCGGCAGGCCACGAATGGCTTCCTGCCCTTCGATCGCCTGGCGGATCCGACGGCTGGAGGACAACGACAGCATCGAACTCCGCATCGGGACACCCGACCGGAATGCGGAGGTGAAGCACACCGTCTTCCCCGGCTCGTTCGGACAGTCGAATCGTTTTCATACCAACGCCTCCCCGCTCGTGACGGCCTGGCCCCCCGACGCGTCTCCCTCGGCGAACCGTCGGGGCCGGGCTTGCGAAACCCATTCTACCTCCAAGCCTGCCGCGATCGCACGCCGAAGCCGCGCCCCCGTTACCGCCCCCCCTGGTCGAGGGCTTCGAGAAAGCGATGGACGGCGGCGAGGTCGATCTCTTCGGGCGCTCGCTCGAGGAGCCACAGCGCGTCGGCCCGGGCCGCGTCCTTTCGCCCCAACCGGTTGGCGACGAGCATCCGCATCACGCGCTCGCGCCCCGCGTCGGGATCGACCGCCAGCATCGCGTCGAGATAGCGGTGCATTGCCGGGGCGTCGTCCTCGCGCGTGGCGATCGAGAGAAGGTTGTTGATCATCCGCGTGAGGATCACCTTTGGGCCCACCGTCGCCAGAAGATCCTCGGTCAAGTCGCGGCCTTGGAGATCGCGGTAGAGCTTGGCAACACCGTCGCGATCGAGGATCGCCGCGCCGTCGAAGACGTCGATCCAGCGCGGCTCCGCGCCCGCCGGCGCATGGCAAACAAGAAAGTGCCCCGGCAGCCCCACGCCATCGATCGACACCCCGAGGCGCTTGGCCAGCTCCATATAGACAAGCGCCAGCGTGATCGGGATCCCTTCGCGATCATCGAGAACTTCATTCACATAGCTGTTCGAGCGGTTGTAGTAGTCGCCGCGGCTGCCATGGAAGCCGAGCTCCTGGAAGAGCACCCGGTCGAGCGCTGCGAGCTTGGCAGTATCGTCGGCCCCAGCCGGTACTCCCTTCGCCACCTCCGCCGCCAGCCGATCGAGATCGTGCTTGGAGCCGGCGAGATCGAGATCAGGGTTGTCGAGGGCGGCGACGAGGAGGGCGCTTTGAAAGAGGTCGATCGGCTCGGCCGCGGCTTCCTTCGCGAGCGCCTCGACTGTCCGCTTCGCCTGCACCTGCGCCATCAGCTCCCGGACGCGCTTCGCCTCCCGGTCGAGGGCATCGGCCCGGGCAGCGAGCGCTGCGTCGCCACGACTCCCCTCCGTGACGAGCGTCGCGACCAGGTCGGCAGGTACCGCGCCGGTCGCTCCAAGATCGTG
>JBAWVV010000355.1:0-4774 GCA_037147115.1 Planctomycetia bacterium
GTCCAGAGCAGGGCCGCGGGGGAGGTGATCAGCCAGCCCGGCGGGGAGGGAAGGCGGAGGCGAGTGGCGAGCGCGGCGACGGCGGCAAACCCGACGGCGAGCCAGCAGAGAAACATCAGAAACCACAGATAGTTGAGCGTCATCCCGGTGAGCAGCGACTGCGGCGACGGATCGAGTGGCAGCGGGACGAAGAACGGCGGGGAGAGGAGCCAGTTACGGTAGGCATCGCGGGCTCGCGTCAGCAGATCGGGCGGGGGGGGCACGGGCATGTCGGTCGATTCGCCGGTACGGGAGGCGAGAAGCGCACGGATGGCGTCGCGATCGGTGCGGAGGGTTTCTGGGGAGGCGAGCTCGAGTTGGAGAAGACCGGCGATGAAGGCGGTGGTACCGGCGTCGGCCTTCGTCGAGTCGAGGGGGCTCGAGCCGGCGGGACCGCGTTTCGCAGGATCGGCGCCTCGCTCCAACAGGAGCCGCACGACCGGCAGGCGGCCGGCAAAGGCGGCGGCGTGGAGGGGCGTGTTGCCGTCGCTACCGATGGCGTTGGGATCGGCACCGGCGTCAAGGAGCGCCCGGGTCGAGTCGACATCCCCGACGAGGGCCGCGAGCGTGATCATTGGTATGCGGAACTCGGCGTCGATCCCGGTGGCGTCGGCGCCAGCCGCGAGCGCCGCGGCGATGCCGGCGGCATCTCTGGCCCGAATCGCCGTGGTGAGTGGCGTGGCGGCCTGTGACGGTGCGCCGGCAGCAGCGCTATCGGGAGGGTGCGTCATCACCCAGTCGAAGAGCGGAAGCAGCGTGCAGAAGCCGAGGACCAAGGGGACGAAAACTCGCTTGTAGCGCTGTGCGAGCATCGCCATCGGGCCGCGACGCTGCCAGAGCATGGCCGTAAAAAAGCCGCTGACGAGAAAGAACAGCGGCATCCGGAAGCCATGGATCGCGAGAAACAGCAGCCCGAGCCAGGGGGCCGGCTGCGTGTCCTGCACCGGCCAGGGGATGCCCGGGACGTAGGCGAGGCTGGAGTGGAGGAGGATCCCGAGGAGCATCGCCACGGCGCGGAGGGCATCGAGATCGTGGCGACGGGGATCGGCAGGGGGGCTCATCGATTCCATTCCAGGGGCAGGCTGGCGGCACAGGGGGCATCGTAACGGGAGAGCCGGAATCGTGTCCTCATCGCCCCGCGGCCGCTTTGCGACGCTCATTGAGGGCCCGCTGATACTCGAAAAACCTCGCCCGCTGCGACGAGCTGGTGTTGTCGATGACCCCCTTGCGGCCGGCGTTGCGGGAATCCTCGCTCGGGCCCTGCGGCGGAGCGCTGCCGCCCCCCGCTTGCCCTCCCGCCTGCTTTCCTGCTTGCCCTGTGGAGGCTCCTACGGAGGGGGCTGCGGAAGCCGTCGCACCGGACCGCGTCGCGGCCGTGGCAGCGAGCGCTCCCCCGATCAGTTTCTCGCTCTTGATCTGTCGGTCGAGCTCGGCCTTTCTCTCGGCGGGAGGTGTGGCGAAGAACCGGTCCATGGCGCGGCGCTTCCCCGCTTCCGCGGTGGCCCACCCCGCGGCGGCCGCCTGTCCGCGCAGCCTGGGAGGCAGGCCGTCGGTCTTGTCCCTGATCTTCCCCCACGCATCGGCGATAACCCTTGCCTCCGCCTCGGTCTTCGGGCCGCCGTCGGCCGCCACCAACCGGTCAACCTCCCGCTGCATCGCCAGAACTTCGGCCAGACGCGGATCGATGGTGAAGCGGACCCAGCCACCAAGCCAGGCGATGAGGAACAGGGCAACGGCGGTGAGGAGCGTGCGGCCGCCCCACCGGCGGAGCGTCGGATTCATGCGGGAGTTCCCGGAAAGGATGTCCGGTCAGAGATTGTCAACGTGCCCATCGAGGAACAGGTAGTTGCGAGCGCCATCCTGCGGCGGCCTGCGGGGGGCGTTGGGATTGGCGCCGTTGAAGGCGGCCTCCTCCCCGGAGGCGAAACCGAGTCCACCGCCGTGGAAGGCATCAAACTCGAACAACACCCACAGCTTGGAGGTCCCCCCTTGCACGCCCCCGAAGCTCATCGCCTCCTCGCGGGTGAGGTTGGCAAGGCGCCATTCCGGATACTCGTAGCTCGTTCCCTCGTAGGGGAGCGACTGGTATTCCAGCGGGGCATCGGCGAGTGATTTGCCGATGGCAGCGAGGTCGCTTTGAAACTTCTCCATCCCCCGGGCCGACTTTTGGAAGTAGAAGACATCGGAGGGGCATTTGAAGATGTTGCGGTTGTTCTCTGAGTAGGGGCCGAGGGCGGCAGCGATGCTCTGCCGGGCGGGGCGATCCTTGGTGGCGAAGATCAGTTCGTCGCTCGGCAGCGACGCGGCATCGGGGAACCGTCCTCGGCTCTTGCGGTCGAGCAGCATCGTCAGGGCGATTCCCACCTGCTTGAGATTCGACTTGCACTCTGTCCGCCGAGCCGCCTCCCGGGCTGCTTGCACGGCCGGGAGGAGGAGGCCGACGAGCAGGCCGATGATCGCGATCACGACGAGCAACTCGACGAGCGTGAACGCCGCGGTGTTCCGCGGCGCGGCAGCGCGGCGACAATCCGGGCGATCTCGGTGCGGGAGATCTCGGTGCGGGGGTGGGGAGATGGTGCGTGGGATCGTTGCCATGATGCCTCCACCGGGGCGGACCAGCGTGCACGCGTCGTTCACGCGACAGAGTGCCGCAGGGAAAACGGCTGAAAGGCCGTATCCTGACATGCCACCATGAAATCCTGGGAAAAAAGCCTCGATTCGCTGCGGTGACCGGAGTTTCGGCGACCCCTCGCAAGAGCGGGTGGGTATTTCCAGCATCGGAGCCCGTGGCGGTCCTTTGGACGTAGCGAGATCCGTTCGAAAGATCGTAGGCTCCACCGGGAGCACAAAAACCACATGAACACCGCCACTGCAGCCCGGAGTCGATCCCTGTGACCGAGGCCCTCGTCGTCGTCGATCTCCAAAACGATTTCTGTCCCGGAGGGGCTCTGCCGGTCGCCGACGGCGACGCCATCGTGCCGCTGGTCAACCGGCTGCTCGCGCAGGCCAGTGTCCGTGTTCTGACACAGGATTGGCATCCTCCGCACCACCGCTCGTTCGCAGCCAATCACCCCGCCGCCAAGCCGTTTGATCGTGGGCGAGTCGGCGGCGTCGAGCAGGTTCTCTGGCCGGTGCACTGCGTGCAGGGGACCAGCGGCGCCGGGTTTCATCCTGGTCTCGAGACGGACTGGGCCGATGTCATTTTGAGAAAGGGGAGGAATGGGGCGTTGGACAGCTATTCAGCTTTCTTTGAGAACGATCGGGTCACGTCGACGGGCCTCGATGGCTATCTGCGGTCGCGCGGCGTCGAAACGCTAGCAGTTGTCGGTCTGGCGCTCGACTTCTGCGTGGCGGCCACGGCGGTCGACGCAGCCCGGCTCGGCTACCGGGTGCGCGTCATTGCGCCGGCCTGCCGAGCGATTGACCAAGCCGGGTCGCTTGCCGCGGGCTTGGCAGCGATGGACGACGCCGGCGTGACGATCGAGCGCGGGAGTGTTCTCCGATGACAGGCTTTGACCGTCGATCACCATCCGACGAAGACTCTCCCGTCATCCGTTCCAGACTCGACACCGATTTTTACAAGGTGCTGATGGCACAGTCGGTGATTCACCACCGGCCTGCGGTCGAGGTGACGTTTTCAATCGTCAATCGGACCACAGCGGTGCGGCTGGCCGAGGAGGTGAACGAGGACAAACTGCGGGCGGAGCTCGATCGGGCAAGGTCGCTCGTCCTGACGCCCACCGAGGCGGCCTATCTCTCTGGGCTCGAGATCGGTGGGAGGCGAATCTTCACCGAGGACTTCGTCGCCGCCTTTGCTGATCTTCGCCTCCCTCCCTACGCGCTCGACGTCCGTGACGGCCAGTTCGACCTCACCTTCACCGGCCCCTGGCCGGCGGTGATGCAGTGGGAGGTGCCGGCACTGGCGATCCTCATGGAGCTTCGCAGTCGCGTTGTGCTCCAGGGGATGCCGAGAGCCAGTCGCCAGCGCTTCTACGCGGAAGCGGGGGCCAGGCTCGATGCCAAGCTCGATCGCCTCTTCAAGCTCGAAGGGCTGCGGCTGGCTGATTTCGGGACGCGGCGCCGGCACTCGTTTGCTTGGCAGGAAGAGGCAGTTATGAGGGTGCGGAACCGGTTGGGTGGGGCGTTTCTCGGCACGTCGAACGTGCTCTTGGCGATGCGGCACGGAGTCGATCCGATCGGCACCAGCGCTCACGAGTTGCCGATGGTCTACGCGGCTTTGGCCGACAGCGATGAGGCCCTCGCCGCAGCGCCCTACACGGTGCTTACCGACTGGGAGGCTGACTACGAAGCTCCTCTGAGAATCCTCCTCCCCGACACCTTCGGCACGGCCGGGTTTCTCGCTCGGGCGCCGGAGTCGGTGGCCCGGTGGAGTGGAATCCGCATCGATTCGGGCGATCCGGTCGGGATCGCCGAGATCGCGATCGAATGGTGGAGCGCTCATGGCGAGAATCCGCGCGACAAGGTCGTGATCTTCTCCGATGGCCTTGATGTCGCCGAGATCGTAAAGCTCCACGGCCGCTTCACAGAACGCGTGAAGGTGGCGTTCGGGTGGGGCACGCTCCTCACCAACGACTTCCGCGGGCTGTGCGCCGCCGATGCCCTTGCCCCCTTCAGCCTCGTCTGCAAGGCGGTGAGCGCCGAAGGTCGGCCAACGGTAAAGCTCTCCGACAATCCGGCCAAGGCCCTCGGGCCCCCAGGGGAAGTCGCCCGCTAC
>JBAWVV010000356.1:0-4760 GCA_037147115.1 Planctomycetia bacterium
GTTCCCTGGGCGACTCGCGCCGCGCCGTCGGCCCCCGGCCCCGCGCCGATCGTGGTGCGCACGGGTGCCCCGGGCAGCGGGCAGAGAGGGGAAATGAAGCCGGGCACTTCGGTTGAGTCTGGGGAGCCGACCGCCTGGCAACTCGTCCGCGACCAGCTCCTCGCCATCCTTCGGGCCAGCCCCGCGTGGACGACGAGCCTCGCCATTCACACGCTGCTTCTTGTTGCCCTGGCGATCTGGATCGTGCGTCTCCCCCCGCGGGAGACGATTTCCCTCGAGCTCGGCTTCGGCACCACCGACGGCGCCCCCGGCAGCCCCGGCACTGAGGAAGCGATCGTCGAGGTGCCGGGGGAGGAGGCGCCCCCGGTCGACGAGGCCCCGAACGAACCGGTCGAGGCGGTTGCAGCCACGCCGCCGGAGGAGCCGACCGACGAACCTGAGGCGACGGAGCCGACCCGGCAGGCCGAGGCGCCGGCAGCGCCGGTGCCCGGAATCCGGGTCGCCCTCTCCGGCCGCGATCCGGGGCGGCGCGACGGATTCCTGGGGGCCAATGGCGGCAGCGATGCCACCGAGGCGGCGGTGGCGTTGGCGCTGGAGTGGATCGTGCGGCAGCAGCAAAAGAAGGACGGCCTGTGGAGCATGCAGGGGCCGTATCAGGACAGCGGCTCCCAGGAAAACCGGCTCGCTGCCACGGCAATGGCGCTGCTGGCGCTTCAGGGGGCCGGCCACACGCACCAGGCGGGAGAGCATCGGGCCGTGGTCGCGAGGTCCTGGAAAAAGCTCTTGGCCGGGCAGCAGCGCAACGGGTCTTTCGACGTCGGCAGGCTCCCGGCGCAGCACGAGCTCTACTCGCATGCCCAAGCGACGATCGCGCTGTGCGAGCTGTTCGGGATGACGCGCGACGCGGAGCTTGCCGATCCGGCGGCGCGAGCGCTGGCCTACTGCCTGGCGGCGCAGGGCCCCAATGGCGGCTGGCGCTACGAGCCGGGGAAGGAAGGCGACATGTCGGTCACCGGCTGGTACATGATGGCGCTGAAGAGCGCCGAGATGGCGGGGATGGAGGTGCCCACCGAGGCTTTTGAGCGGATCGGCGGGTTTCTCGATCTCGTCGCCACGCAGGAGGGGCGCCGCTACGGCTACCGACGCGAGACGCTCCTCCGCGACGCCAGCCCCGTCACCGCCGCGGTCTCCGCCGAAGGGCTTCTCTGCCGGCAGTATCTGGGGTGGGGACGGGATGACCCGCGGATCATCGCGGGGCTCGACATGATCATGGAAGAGAAGCCGCTCGACTTCGGCGGCGATAAGGATGTTTACGCGTGGTACTACATCACGCAGGTGGCCCATCACGCCCAGGGGCGGCCGTGGGCCCGGTGGAACACGAGACTGCGGGCCGAACTGCCGGCCCGTCAGGTCGCCAAGGGGAAGGAAAAGGGGAGCTGGGATCCGGCGCTCGACCGCTGGGGCTCGATCGGCGGGAGGCTGTTTGTGACCTGCTTCTCAACCTGGATGCTCGAGGTCTACTACCGGCACCTTCCCCTCTATGGCGAGGTGCCGATCCGACCATGACAGCCCTCGGGGCCCGTGACAGCCTTCAGGGCGCCGCCAGCCCCCCCCACTGCCGCACCGCCTCGTAGGCGACGATCGCCGCGCAGTTGGAGAGATTGAGGCTGCGGACCTGCGGCCGGGAGGGGATCGTGAGGAGTTTTTCGGGGTGGTCCGCGACGATCTCGGCCGGCAGCCCCGCCGACTCACGGCCGAAGACGAGGACCGAGCCGCGCTCGTAGCGGACGTCGGTGTAGGGTTTTTCCCCCCGGGCACTGAACAGCCAGTCGGGCCCGCGGCCCAGCCGGGCCAGGAGCCCGGCCCAATCATCGACCACCTCCCACTCCAGCTCCGCCCAGTAATCGAGGCCGGCCCGGCGGAGATAGTAGTCGTCGATCTGAAAGCCGAGGGGGCGGACGAGCCACATCTTTGCCCCGATCGCCACGCACGTCCGCCCGACATTGCCAGCGTTCGGCGGGATTTCCGGCTCGTGGAGGACGATATGGAGGCAGGGATCGTAGCGCATGGCGGTTCGCCGCAGGGGGCGGGTCTGCTATCGTGGGAAGACTCGAAAAACCCGTCACCAGTGTGCCCGGAGGCCCCGCCTTGGTCGAGATCACGAGGAATCCCACCCGCGCCGTGCGCATCGGCTCGATCACGATCGGTGCCGGCCACCCCATCGCCGCCCAGAGCATGACGGCGACGCACACCACCGACATCGAGGCGACGGTAGCCCAGGCCGAGGATCTGCGGCAGGCCGGAGCCGGGGTCGTGCGGATCGCCGTCGATAGCAAGAAAGATGCCGCGGCGCTCCCCGCCATCCGCGCCGGCACCACGGCCAACCTTGCCATCGATCTCCAAGAAAACTACCGGCTCGCCGCCGATGTCGCCCCCCATGTCGACAAGCTCCGCTACAACCCCGGCCACCTCTACCACCATGAGCCGACGAAGCCTTGGCAGGAGAAGGTGAAGTTCATCGCCGACATCGCCGCCGCGCACGACTGCGCCCTCCGCGTCGGCGTGAATTGCGGGAGCGTCGATCCGGCCAAGAAGGAGAAGTTCGACGAGCATGATTCCATCGGCCCGATGCTCGCAAGCGCCCTCGAGCACTGCGAGCTCCTCGACTCCCTCGGCTTCACCCGCTACGCCGTCTCCCTCAAAGACTCCGATCCCACCAAGGTGATCGAGGTCAACCGGCGCTTCGCCGAACAGCGCCCCGAGATCCCGCTCCATCTGGGCGTCACCGAAGCGGGAATGCCGCCGGACGGAATCATCAAGACGCGGATCGCCTTCGAGCAGCTCATCAGCCGGGGGATCGGCGATACGGTGCGCGTTTCGCTCACCGTCCCCAACGCGCGAAAGCCGGAGGAGATCGCCGCGGCCGAGGCGATCCTCGCCGACATCGCCGCGGGGCGCGTGCGGAGTGTCGTCGACTACGGGCTCTCGTCGCTCAACATCATCTCTTGCCCGAGCTGCTCGCGCGTCGAAAACGAGGCCTTCATCGATCTGGCCCGCGAGGTCAAGGAGATGACACAGTACGCCAAGGACTACGCGATCACGATCGCCGTCATGGGCTGCCGCGTCAACGGCCCCGGTGAGACCGACGACGCCGACCTCGGCCTGTGGTGCGGCCCGACGCATGTGAATCTCAAGCGTCGCTCCGTGGAGCTCGGTGCCTTCCCCTACGACGCGATCCTCCCCAAGCTCAAGGCCGAGCTCGATCGGCTCATCGAGGCCAAGGCCTGACATGCACACGCTGCCCATCATCGATCCCAACTCCACGGCCACCTGCCCCTCCGTCGGCGGGGCGCCGCAGCTGCTCGCTCTTCATCCCCCCGATGCCAACTGCCGCGGCACGTTCGCGATGGTCAGCCTGGGGTGCCCGAAGAACCTCGTCGACAGCGAGCGGATGCTCGGGCTGCTTCGCCAGGACGGCTGGCAACTGGTTGCCCAGCCTAAGGGGGCCGATCTCGTCGTCGTGAATACGTGCGCCTTCATCGACGCCTCGCGGGAGGAGTCGTATGGGGTCGTCCGCGAGATGCTCGATCTGAAGAAGGCGGGGGGGACGCGCGGCGTGATCGTCGCCGGCTGCCTCGCCGAGCGGCAAAAAGAAAAACTCCTCGACGAGCTTCCCGGGCTCGATTCGGTGATCGGCGTCTTCTCGCGCGACGATGTTGCCAAGGCGGCCGAGCGGCTCATCGGCGGCCTCGGGGAACAGCGGAGCCTGTTTCGCCCCGCACCGGCCGTGCCGCTGGAAGACCGTGGCCGGATGCGCATCACCCCGCGTCACATGGCCTATCTCAAGATCTCCGAAGGCTGCGACCGGACGTGCACGTTCTGCGCGATCCCGAAGATGCGCGGCAAGCATGCGACCAAGCCCATGGAAGAGGTGATCCGCGAGGCCCACGAGCTCGCCGCCGACGGCGTCAAGGAGCTCGTCGTCGTCGCCCAAGACACGACTTACTATGGGTTCGATCTCTACGGCGAGCCGAGGCTCGTGGAGCTTCTCGGCGAGCTCGAGAAGGTCGAGGGGCTCAAGTGGATCCGGCTGATGTATCTCTACCCGGAGCACTTTTCCGACCGGCTCATCGGCAGAATTGCCGACTCCGGAAAAATAGTCCCCTATCTCGACATGCCGCTCCAGCATGCCAGCGACCCGGTGCTGAAGCGGATGCAGCGCCGGGTGTCACGCAAGCCGACCGAGGAGCTGCTCGGCAAGCTGCGGAAGCGGATTCCCGAGCTTGTCTTGCGGACGACGTTCATCACCGGCTTCCCCGGTGAGACCGAGTCGCAGTTTGAGGAAATGGTCGACTTCGCCCGGCAGTGGCGCTTCGAGCGCGTCGGTGTGTTCACGTATTCCCTCGAGCCCGACACGCCGGCGGCGAAACTCGACGGCCATCTCCCCGAAGAGGTGAAGGCGGCGCGGCGCGACACGCTCATGGAAGTGCAGCAGGGGATCGCCCACGACCATGCCCGCAAGCAGGTAGGGCGGATCGTGGAGTGCATCGTCGACGGCCCCAGTGGCGAGCGCGACGATGTCTGGCTCGCCCGGTCCACCGGCGATGCCCCCGACATCGACTGCCTCGTCTATCTGACGGCGCCGGGGAGCGGCCCCGAGGCGCCCCTCACCGGAGAGATCCTCCCGGTGGAGATCGTCGCCTCCAGCGGCTACGACCTGGCCGGCGTGCCGGCCGAGGAGTGACCGCCATGCGCGAGCG
>JBAWVV010000357.1:0-4744 GCA_037147115.1 Planctomycetia bacterium
CAGGGTTCGTGTCGACGGTTTGGACTGGCGATGGGGGCGGCGTGCAGTTTGTCCTCACTGCTGAGCAGGAAAAGGATCAGACAAGCCAGCCACACCCGATCGGGAAGCCCGGCACCCCGGTGTTCATCGTGAGCGGGTCGCAACCTGGCAGTCAGGTGCCCTGTAGCGGCACGACGGCCACAACCACGCCGGCAACCGGAGGTTCGGTCGTTCCACCATCGGGAGGGGCCAGCTATTCGGTCTATTCGGCTGTGGGGGGGCTCTTGAACGTCATCGGCGGCGCATGCCAGGCTGCCGTGGGAGTCAACGTGGTCATAGCGGCGAGCGCGGCAACGGTAACCACGGAGGGGGGCGCGTCGCCGCTCACGGGTCCCATCATCTTCGGTGGCTCGGTGGTCGTCGTCCATGGACTCGACCAGGTGTGGGCTGGGGTAACGACGATCTATACCGGGCAGACCCAGCGCCCCTACACTGCCCAGTCGCTCGATCCACTCACCGGCAATGAGACGGCTTCCGATTGGGCCAACGCCGGCGTAAGCCTTGGCTTTTCTGGTTGGGCAGGCTATCTGTCACGCGGTGCGCAGGTCGCGGGGCAGGTCGCAAACAAGGGCGATGAGATCGCGTCGGCCGTTGGGGCGGTAACTGACGACGGGGCAAATGCTGGTGCGACAGCCCTGAACACTGCCGCAAATAGCAAATCGCAGTTCTCACATATTGATTTCGGTGGCTATCACACCCTTACTGCAGGTCAAGGCACCAAGTTACGATTTACGGTGAGCGGCGAGAAAATGTGGGTGGATATGTGGGAGGCCACAAATATTGCACTGAAGAGGCAGGGAATAGGAGGCCGTAGCTTATTTGAGGAGGCGCTCCGGAGGTTTCCCGATATAAAGGAGATAAGAGGGATCGCAGAACTGGATAATTTGGCGGCATTTCGAGCGACGGGAGACGTCAATAAAACACCGTTTGCCTTGTCGCTCAGGAAGCTAGGATTCACTCGATTCGCAGCGATTGAGGTAAGTGGCGATATTGTTCTCATAGGGGGGAGATAGCGTGCAAACCGACGTGGCTCGCAGCTCGATTGAATACACGGCCAACGGGAAGCCGTCCTCGGTTTCCTTTTCGCACCCGAACGTTACGGACGAGCGAGCGGCAGCGATCCGTGGGTATCTTGATGCAGGCTGCGAGTTGCTCGTCGATCTCGACCATCTTCCTGCGTGGACAAAAGACATTCCGCCTGAGGCACAGACGGCTGCACTCGATGCCAAGCCCGAGTTGTTTCAATATGTCAAGCTGCGGGTGTCACGGATGGTCGTGCTTTCGACGGAAGCGTGGAGCCGCCTGCCGCAACTCGTGGAGCTTCGCTCTCTCTCGATTTCGTCCGCTATCCTGACTCCCGATGATCTTGCACATGCCTTGCCTCTGAGCCATCTCGAGACACTCGTGCTCCATAGTCCAGCGGTGACGGATTCATTTTGTGGTGCGTTTCCCCGAATGGATCAGCTTCGCGCTCTCGATGTGATTGGGACGCCAATCACGGCTTTCGGAGTCAAGGGCCTACGTGAGGCATGTCCGAACGCCAGGATTTACTCAGACAGCGGCGATTGAGCGTCCTCGAAGTCGCGGGAACCGCTCTTATCGTTCGACGGTCGCCTTCGTCTGCGCTGGTCCGTCTGGCACCACAGCCAGCGCCGTCCGCTCCCACCCTCCAGAAGATCTTCCGCCGCTCCATCCAGGCGAGAAACAGCCAAAGCACCAGGAGCGTGGCGGCGCCCTTGAGGAGCGGCTCGAAGCCCGCGCCGAAGAGTTCGAATGTGCCGGTGCCGAGGTGAGTGACGAGGGCCCGCTCTATGAAGCCTTCCCAGAGATGGGCCAGAAGATAGGCGGCAATCGGTTTGGTGCCGATGGCCGCAAGCGGCCACGCCTAGCCCTTCCAGCCCCGGATGCCACAAAAAATGGTATTCCGTTCAATCAACCGATTCGAGTTGGTGGATGGGAGTTGATCTTTCGGCCGGGTCGTAACGCCGGTGATCTTCCCGCACTCGTCCACGCACTTCCGCTGGAGTAATTATGAAAGTTAGTGCAGTGATACCTCCTACGGGCATGTCTGTGGAATGCGACGGTTATGTGCCCTTGGTGGCACGTAATTTTGGCGATTTCGTGTATTGCGAGAAGTACTGGAGAACCGGCGACTTCAAGGATACGATTTTCGAGTTTGGTGTCGAGTCCACCGGCGGGGCGATTT
Source organism: Planctomycetia bacterium (assembly GCA_037147115.1). Taxonomy (GTDB): domain Bacteria; phylum Planctomycetota; class Planctomycetia; order Pirellulales; family UBA1268; genus QWOP01. The sequence goes on from JBAWVV010000357.1 coordinate 2,246, forward strand.
GTAAGGTGACGATTACGCTCATGAACGAGCTAAGCAAGGCGGTAAATCCGTCCTCTGAGTTGAGCACCATTCAAGATGGAACTCCATGCTTTGATAAGAAGTGCTGGAAAGAGTCAGCTCGAGTACTCGACGACAGCGGAAGTCCAACTGCATCGCTCGTGAACGATCGCTTGATTGTTCGATTCTCTGGTAATGCCTCTGGGTCCTTTCGCGGCATTCGAAATGGGCGCTTAGTTTATGTTGTAGATGAACAAGACGAATTGAACGGATTTGAAGTCCTCGGTCTTTCGCGGCAGGATGTCGACAACATCAAGCTTACGCTTCGGTCGACATAGCTCCGGCGCAATGGCTAGGCGAGGAGCCTTCGGACGGCCTGAGAAATCCAGCTCCGCACGGCCCGAAGGCCGGCTCCTTCGACTTACAACCATCAAGAAAACGTTTGTTTCCTCGCGCTGAGAAGAACCTTGCAGCTCTGGTGGAGGCGTCCGGTTCTGAACTGAACTCGCTGCGGGCTGTTCAGGTGGCCGCAAATCGGGCACTGGCCGAAGGGCGACTGGTAGCCGGTCCAAATGGAGTTCTTCCTGGAAACGGGCTCGGTGCGGTGCTGACAGTCAACGGGGTGAACCTAAGGCTTATCGGCGGTCGAATCGTGAACGGCGTCGTTGAGATCGGATCAATTGAGGGGCTGTGAGCATGAACGACATCGGTCAGACAGCGATGGAGACGGCAGTGTTGGCAAAATTGCACGATCTCTACAAAGCCGATGGCTTTCCAGCGGCGGATTCCGTGCGGGTTCTCCGACGCGAAAATACTGGGGGTGGTCGATACGTCGACATCGACGCAGACGTGGAAGTTCTCAGAGACGATGGATACCTTGATCTTGAGGGGAGCTTCATTGAAATGAGCGGAGTTCGCAGCGGAATGATGGCCGTCGTGTTTCTGCAGGGACGACGGCTGAGGCGGCTTGAGTTCACCGTGTACGGCGGCGATCACTGGAATGGCGAGGAGCAGGGTTGGAAGATCGTGTGAATCAACCGTTGCTTGCGCCGTGGCTCCAGCGGCAGTGAAGACTTCCAGCCGTCGTGAAAGCTTGTCGCACGGCACTGCGCTTTACGAGCCCTCTCACACCCTCAAGAAGATCTTCCGCCGCTCCATCCAAGCGAGGAACAGCCACAGCACCAGGAGCGTGGCGGCGCCCTTTAGGAGCGGCTCGAAGGCGGCGCCGAAGGTCTGGAATGTGCCGGCGCCGAGGTGGGTGACGAGGGCGCGCTCGATGAAGCCCTCCCAGAGATGGGCGATCAGGTACGCGGCGATTGAGTTGGTGCCGATCACGGCCAGTGGCCACGCCCAGCCCTTCCAGCCCTGCACGTCAACAACCCAGTGGAAGGCGGCCAGGAGCCAGAAACACCACCCGCCACTCACCATCACCCAGGCCGGGGTCCAGATCCTCTTCACGCTCGGGCAGAGGCCACTGGAATCAAGGAGGAGCCCGGCGCCCAGCGCCGCAGCGCCGGCGAGGAGATACCGCCGCACCGGGGCCCCCTCCGCGAGCCAGCGGCCGGCAATCAGGCCGAGGATCGCGGTGGCGAGCGTGGGGATGAAGGAGAGCGTCAGATAGCCGCCCCGGTTTTCCACAAACGGCTCGGCACGGGGAAAGAGATTGAGAAACCAGACGTCGAAATCGCTACCGAGGTTGGCGTTCTTCGCCCACGGTTCGACGACGGGATAGAACTGCCACGCCCCCCACACGCCGAGAAGGATCGCCGCCAGGGCCCACCAGGCGATCTTCGGCGGGCGCAAGCCGAGGAGAAACAGGAACGGATAGCCGAGGCCGATCTGGGTGAGGGTGTCTTCGAAGGTGAAGTTCGTCATCGGCCTGCCGGTCGAGCGCAGGAAGATGCCGAGGGCGATCAATAACAACGATCGCCACAGAGCGTGAGCCGTCATCGTGCCGGTCGACTGGCCACGGGCCTGCCTCGCGGCGAGCGAGAAGGGGAGCGCCGCGCCAACGAGAAACGTGAACGACGGCTGAATGAGGTCGTGAAGCGTGCAGCCGCGCCAGTCGACATGGTGCTGGTGCCAGGCGAGAAACGAGAGCAGGGGCGAATCGGGGAAGGCCTCCGCTACTTTTCCGAGGTGGAGCACCTCGGCCATCATCAGGAGCATGACAAAGCCACGGTAGATATCGAGCGACTCGACCCGCGCGGGCTTTGCGAGGTCGCCGGCGGCTGAGGGCAACGTGCGATCGGCGATCGATGGTAAGGCTCTCTTCATGTCAGCCTCCCCCCTGCCCTGCCGCGGCGAGGCTTTCCCGCCCCCACAGCGCCGCGAGCTTCACGAGGACTTCGACCGCCGTCTCCATCTCCTCGAGGCAGGTCCATTCGAGCGGCGAGTGGGGATTGTGCTCGCCGGTGGAGAGGTTCGGGGTGGGGAGGCCGAGGAGCGTGAGGAGCGAGCCGTCGGTGCCGCCGCGGATCGGTGTCTGCTTCGGCTCGATGC
>JBAWVV010000358.1:0-4741 GCA_037147115.1 Planctomycetia bacterium
AAGACGTGTCCGGTCAAAAGCTGGACCGCGGGTTCGAATCCCGCCCTCTCCGTTGGTTGGTAATCGTCGAATCGAACAGACCTTGTTTCCAAGGCTCTTTGAACAGCGTGTCATGTGTGACCTCCGTGACTTTGCTGAAACTTTGCTGATCAACCACCCGCCCCGCGACCGCCGCGGGGCGACTGTGCTGAAACTTTGCTGATGCCCTTCCGCCCCCGGGCGGGTTTGGCGGCACGCCCGGCGGCCTGGCGGCGCTCGGCCAGCTGCCGCATGGTCACCTGGGCCTCCTCGTCCGCGATGTGGACGTAAATTTTGAGCGCCTCCTCGTCGATGTGGCCGACCCAGCGGCGGAGCGTGAAGAAATTCACCCCGCTGAGGACGGCGATCGTGCAGAACGAGTGCCGGAACTTATGGTTGGTTCCCTCGAGGCCGAGCTTCGCGAGCACGGTCTTGAGGTAGGCAAGGATATGGCGGTCGTTGGCCGGCAGGTTGGTCGTCGCGGCGGTGCCATCCATCCGGTCGATCACCCAGCGGCGGCGGCGTGGCAGGTCCCGGAGCATGGCAACTGCCCGGGGCGAGAGCGGCACGGCCCGCTGCTCGCCGTTCTTGGGCCGCCAGGGCCGGGCACCGGGCACAACGTCCTTCGGCCGGATATGGGCGACGGGCGCCGGCCCCGTCAGCGTCAGGTCGTCGTGCGTCAGGTGGACGACCTCGCCGATCCGCATGCCGGTCTCGGCCATCAGGACGAAAGCGGCCTTATAGGGCCCTCTGGCGGCCTCCACGATCGCGTCGAGCTGCTGCTGCCGCCAGTAGTCGCGGGGGCCTGGCTTCGGCTTCACGAGCTTCGTACCGCTCACCGGGCTGACGGCGAGCATCCGGCGGGTAACGGTGAAGTTGAGCCATTGCCTGACGATCGTCAGCTCGGTGTAGATCGTCTTGGCGGCCATGCCGTCGCGCCGCCGCCGGATGGCAAACTCATCGACCGTCTGCGTCGTGATCGCGTGCATGAGCCGCACGCCGGCATCGCGGCAGTGGGCGGCGAATCGGGTGAGCACGTCGCGGTACTTGACCATGGTCTTCGGGGCCCGGTCGTTGGAGTCCTGCCAGTCGATGTAGGCCTGCACGGCAGCGGCGATGTCGAACGTGCCGGCCTGCCGCGGCACGGCCCCCGACAGTTCGGCCTCGAGCGCCCGGGCCTTCTGCCGCGCCACTTCGTGGTTGCGGGTCCGGAGGCTCTTGCGCTGCTGCTTCGGCCCTTCCTGCCAGTTGCAATACCATATGCGGCCGTTCACGAAGATCGAAACGCGTTCGCCGATCCGCTCGTATCCGCCGCCGGTACGCTCGCCGTGTTGAGAGTGATTACGCGCCACGTCGCCTCTCCCCCTCGAAGAACCACCGGATGAGGCGGTCTCGATAGAAGCGGAGCACGCGGCCGTAACGACGGCTGCAGCCGTTGAGCCGGCCCGTGGTGCGCCAGAAGCGCAGCGTGCCGACGGGCACCTGCAGCATGTCCGCCGCCTGTGCGATCGTGAGGATGGGCGGAAACTTCTCAGCCCATGGGCCGCTCGCAAAGTTGGTGGTGAGCTCATCCGCCGTGAGCTTCACGCACTCGATCTTCCTGTTGACTGCCATGATCAACCTCCGTGCTCGACCGTGATTCGCCGTCGCATCCGTCGCGACTCGCTCCGAATCAACACTATTCATGGTCTGAAACTCCATGTGTTGGAGGAATCCGCGGAGCGCCCGTGCAGCGCCCGTCCTCGGGACGGCGCCACGGTGCAGCTCTCGCGGAGGAAAAAGAAAAGCCCGCCGCATGGGTGGCGGGCTTACGTATTGGCGGCGGCGCCGGCGATCGCTATCGCTTCCGCCGCTTCGCGCTCTTGGCGGTTTTGGGCTGCGGGATTTTCTTCCACAGAAAACCCGTGCCATCGCCGTCGCACTCGAACTTCATCAGCGACGTGTCGAGCCCCTTGTTGAGGTTGCTGACATCCCGCCGCCGCGTCTCGTCAGTCGACTTGCGGCGATGCGGGTCGTCGATCCGCGGCGGCCACCCGGCCGCCTCGAAGGCCCGCAGGATCTTCACGATGTTGTGGGCCTGCCTAGGCCGCTTCACGACCCGCACGACCTTGCCTTGGAACCGAACTTCCCGCGCGTCCTCATCCCAGTGCGGTACAACCGCCGACCGCGACTTGGAAGTTTTTCCGGCTCGAGGTTTCGCGCCGAGGGCGTCGAGCAGCGAATCGCGTCGTGAGTTATTGAGAAGTCCGACGGCATAGGCCACCTCGACTATGCACTGGTTGGGCGTCGGCGTGCCGCGGGCGATGTGCCACAGCTCGATTGTGTGGTGCTGTTTGAGCACCTCCTTCTCAGGCCCGGAAAACTTGCGCCGATCGGCAGCCGTGAATCGGTTGCCCCACAGCTCGCGCTTCACCGTATCGCTACGGATCAGATCGCGCAGTCGTTGGAGCTCTTCGTAGACAGCGTCCGGAAGTTCCAATGTGTCGTTGCTTGCGGGGCTTTTTGCCATGGGTCGCCGTTTGCTCCTGCTCGTTCGCAGTCGCGTTTTGCTCCACGCTCGCCAGCACGAGCCTCGCCAGCAGGTCGATCAACTCGGCCTGTGCCCTCGCAGCGCCTGCGGATGATGCGTTGGCGTGAGTGTCCATCGTACCGCCATCAGTGGCGGAAGCCGTCGTTCGTTTCGTGGTCATTGTGATCACCTCACGGGGAATGAAAACACCGCTGGCGTGGGCGGCTGGTATGGCCAACCAACTCCACGCCAGCGGGGCGGATACTTCCGGAATAAAGTCACGCGGCCGATCGGCGGCGGCGGGCGATCATTCGGCGGGGCCGCCGGTGCAGACGTGAATCGTCGGTGGCGTCCCAATCGATGCCGTGGGCCGACAGATCAAGAACGTCGTCATCCTCGACGTGTCGGTGCCGCGAGCATGAGTCAGCGGCCCGCGGATCGCCGTTGGCGGCCGCAGGCTCGAGGTGAAACCCGCGGCGCCGTACCAAGGCGATCGTTTCACCCAGGGCTGCCGCCACGGCGGCAAGAAACTGTTCGTCAGCATGGAGAGACATGGAAAACTCCTTCCCCAACAGGGGATCGAGAGAAACGCTGGCCACGAGAGTGTTGCCAGCGGAAGAAAAAGGCCCGGATCGGCAACGTGCCAACCGGGCCGGGGATAAGTGCCGAGCCGCTATGCGGCGGCGCGACGAATTGGCGACTGGCCTGGGATCACCGGGTCAGCACGCTGAAACTCTGCAGTAGTTGCACCAGCAACTTCGGTGCATGGGCGGGAAGCGTTGCTCGCACGATCGCGGGAAGGCGATCGTAGGGCGCAAACCGCTCCCGTAGATCAGGGGGCTCGTGGCCCGATTCCCCATAGCGCTCGGCGTACTCTTCGGCACCCCAGATGGTGCACCCGAGCCCGCCGGGCATCACGAGTGTCGCGGCGAAGACCACCCGCGCGTCATCGAAGTTGGGCGAGCAGCTCGCCGCGCGTGAATAGACGAGCGGCCCCTCGAGCTCGAGATTGTCGAGCCCCATCGCGGCGAGTTCGTCGAGCTGTGCGTTGATCGTGGGTATCGACGAGTCAGCCAGTGAAAGGCTGGTCCGTATCAGATCCGTGAGGCGGCCGAGTTCCTCGGCCCGCCCCGAAAGCGTGTCATGCATGGGCATATTCCTGGTTGAGACAGAGCAGCCGATACCACACGGCTACTCACCAGATATGCCAGGGTTTTTCAGATTATTTAGGGGCCCAGTTGGCAGCGCAGATAATGACCCAGTGCCTGGGCAGCACGTAGCGGGCTTTGGTTGCACGGCCGCTCGCGTCACGAGTAACAGAGAGCCGCTCCAGCGCGTGGGTGAGTGAGGCTGAACCAGCGGATCACGCGCCAACGCATCAAGACAGAACGATTCCGGTTTCTCGGGCGTGAGCACCGGAAGCGGCAGCGGTCTGGATCGCTGCGCTCCGAGGGGCCTGCTGGCGGGGGGCGGCATCCCGCAAGTAGTGTACGGGCGATCACTACCCCCGTCCACTCGCCGCTCTGCCCATGGTCGCTGCACTCTGCGGATTTCCCGCGCGGCCCCGCCTCCGGCCGCATGCCGGCCCGGCACCACGCCGCCGCTACGAGCGTCGCCGCCCCGAGAAGACTCCGCTCCACAAGATCATCTCCGAGAACCTCGCGAGCTGGCTCGAGTGGCGTGACGAGGCGGAGCGTCCCGTGCCGGGCTACGTCGAGGAGGAACTCCGCGGGTATCTCGAGTGCGGCATCCTCTGCTTTGGGTTCGGCCGTGCCCTCTGCACGGGCTGCGGCCAGGGGTTTGTCATCGCGTTCTCGTGCAAGGGGCGCGGGGTTTGCCCGTCCTGCAATGGCAGGCACATGGCGCAGACCGCCGCGCACCTTGTCGATCATGTGATTCCACCGGTGCCCGTGCGACAGTGGGTGATCTCCGTGCCGAAGCGATTACGGGGTTTTCTCGCCGATCGGCCTGCGGCCGTCGCCGCTCTCACGAGAATCTTCATTGAGGAGATCGAGAGGCTGCTGGGCGCTGCCGCAGGCGTGACGAGTGACGCCAGCGGCCCCGCAGCCGCTCGCCCACGGCTCGGCGCCGTCTCCTTCCTGCACCGCTTCGGCTCGGCGCTCAACCACCACATGCACCTGCACGTGTGCGCAACCGAAGGCGTCTTCGTGCCGGCTGCTGACGGAGCAGGGTGCGACGCCTCACCGGCGTTCC
>JBAWVV010000359.1:0-4738 GCA_037147115.1 Planctomycetia bacterium
AGGCAACACCGCTCGGCACCGGCGGCGGGCTGCGACTGGCCGCCGACACCGTGACCTCTCCGACGCTCCTCGTCCTCAACGGCGATTCCTTTTGCGAGGTCGACCTGACAGCCTTTCTCACCGACGCCCTGCGTGGCCGTTCCCCGGCCTTGGTGCTCTCGCGACAGGCCGACACGTCGCGCTTTGGGAGGGTCGAGCACGGCCCTGACGGCCGGATCGGCTCGTTCCGGGAGAAGGGGGAATCGCCCGGGGCGGGATGGATCAACGCCGGGATCTACGCTCTCCCGCGCGAACTTGTCATGGCGATCCCGGCGGGGCGGCCGGTGTCGCTCGAGCGGGAGGTTTTCCCCGTCTGGATCGGGCAGGGCTTGCGGGCCTTTCCTTCCGAGGGGAGGTTTCTCGACATCGGGACGCCGGAGTCGTATCGCGAGGCAGCCGCCTTTTTCCAAACCATCCCTCCGCCTCCCCCGGCCTGATCACCCCGCGACGAGACCATGGACACAAGCGCACGCGTCTTCGTCGCCGGTGGCGACACGCTCATCGGCAGCGCGGTCGTGGCAGCGCTGGCAAGACATGGCCACACCGCGGTGCTCGTCCCCGGCGACGACGAATGTCTCCTCACCGACGCCGCCGCGGTAGGTAGGTTCTTCGCCAGCCATGAGCCGGAGTACGTGATCATCGCCGCCGGCAAGTCGGGGGGTATCGAGGCCAACCGTCGCCAGCCGGCCGATCTCATGCTCGACAACCTCCTCACCGCCACCCATCTCTGCGCTGCTGCCGCACGACATGGGGTGAAGAAGCTCCTCTATCTGGCGAGTTCCTGCTGCTATCCCAAGGAGTGCCCGCAGCCGATGCGGGTGGCCGATCTCGGCACCGGGCCGCTCGAGCCGACGAGCGAGTCCTACGCGACGGCGAAGCTCGCCGGAATGCAACTCTGCCGAGCGCTACGGCGGCAGCACGGCGCCCCGTTCATCGTCGGCATCCCGGCCGACGTCTTCGGCCCCTATTCGAAATTCGACGGCACCAACTCCCACGTCATCCCCTCGCTGATCCAGCGGATGCATGCGGCGAAGGTGGCTGGCGACCGGGGCATCGAGCTGTGGGGAACCGGCACGCCACGTCGGGAGTTCCTCTTCGCCGACGATCTCGCCGAAGCCTGCCTTGTGGCCATGGCCCGCTACGACGCCGAGGAGCCGATCAATCTCGGCGGCGGCGCGGAATTGACCATTCGGGAGGCCGCCACTGCCATCGCCGAAGTCGTGGGGTACGATGGGGACCTCCGCTTCGACACCTCGCGGCCGGACGGCACCCCCCGCAAGCTCCTCGAATCCTCGGTCTTGGCCGGCTTGGGCTGGAAAGGGGCGACGGCCTTCCGAGAGGCGCTGGCCATCACCTACCGGGCATTCCTGGAGCGGCATTCAGGCTGACCGGCCCGCCGGTACGACGCACGATCACGATCCCCGCATGATCATCACCCGCACCCCCTTTCGGATCTCGTTCTTCGGCGGCGGGACCGACTACCCGGCGTGGTACCGCCAGCATGGCGGCGCGGTCCTTGCCACGACGATCAATAAATACTGCTACATCACCTGCCGGGGTCTCCCGCCGTTCTTCGAACACAGGCTCCGAGTCGTCTATTCGCGCAACGAGACCTGCAGCACGATCGACGAGATCAAGCATCCCTCCGCCCGCGAAGTGTTGCGATTCCTGCGGATCCACCGGGGCGTCGAGATCCACCACGACGGCGACCTCCCGGCTCGCAGCGGGATGGGGTCGAGCTCCGCCTTCACCGTCGGCCTCCTCATGGCCCTTCATGCCTTCGAGGGGCGAATGGTCGGCAGCGGTCAGCTCACCGACGAGAGCATCCACATCGAGCAGGATGTTCTCGGCGAGACGGTCGGATCGCAGGATCAGGTCTGTGCCGCCCACGGTGGCTTCAACCACATCCTCTTCTCGAGCTCGGGGGAGATCACCGTCCGGCCGATCATCGTTCCCCCGGCGCGGCTCGAGGAGCTCTCCTCGTCGCTGATGCTCTTCTACACCGGCATCAAGCGGACCGCGGCCGACGTGGCGGAGAGCTACGTTCCGTCGCTTGACAGCCGCACGGCGCAGTTGCAACGGATCCGCGGCATGGTCGACGAGGCAATCGACATCGTCGCTGGCCCGGGCCCCCTCGACCGGCTCGGTAGCCTTCTTCACGAATCGTGGCTCACCAAGCGGTCGCTCAGCCACCTCGTCTCGAGCCGGCCGATCGACGGGATGTACGAGGCGGCCCGGAATGCCGGCGCGATGGGCGGCAAGATCACCGGGGCCGGCGGGGGGGGATTCATGCTCCTCTTCGTCCCCCCCGAACGTCAGAAGCAGGTGCGGGAGGCGCTCCACACGCTCCTCCATGTCCCGTTCGCGTTCGACGGCGCCGGTAGCCGGGTGATCTTCTATGATCCCGAGCCCGACTACACCCAGGCTGATGCCGACAACCGGGGCCGCCCCCTCGCCGGATTCCGCGAGATGGAGGGGCTCGACAAGCCATCGCCCTTCGGTAGCGACGCCCACCGTGGGGAGTTTCCATGACTGCGCCCAGAACTCAGCTTCTGGATCGATTCGAGAACGATATCGTCAGCGATCCCAAGGAGACACCCCGGTGCACCACGATCGAGGTGATCCGCCTCGACGAACCCGAGCAGATCTTCCCCGCCTACGATCGGGCGCTCCTGCGGGACGACGGACGGAGCACGCTGCTGGTCGAGCACAGGGACTTCTACAATGAAAAATGATTCAGCGCAGCCCTCGGTCGGCCCCTGGCCGCTGATGCGCAACAACATTCCCCGTGGCGATCTCGACGCCGTGATCCGGTTTCTGGAACAGGACGACCCGATCCTCACGCAGTCGGCCCAGGTGGCGGCCTTCGAGCACGAGTGGGCCGGGTGGCTCGGCGTGAAGCACTGCGTCTTCGTCAACTCAGGCTCGTCGGCCAATCTGATCACGATGGCGGCGCTGCGGGAGTCGGCGGGAGCGGGGGAGATCATCGTGCCGACGCTCACGTGGGTGTCGGACATCGCCTCGGTGCTGCAGTGCGGTTTCGAGCCGGTCTTCGTCGACATCGATCCGCAGACCCTCGGTATGGATCTCGATCAGGTTATTGAAAGCATCACACCGAGGACGAAGGGGATCTTCCTCACCCACATCCTCGGTTATGACGCGCTCTCCGATGCCTTCCTTGCCGAGATCGGCCGCCGCGGCATCCCCCTCATCGAGGATGTCTGCGAGTCGCACGGGGCCACCCACCGCGGCCGCCGGCTCGGCAGCTTCGGGCTGATGTCGAACTTCTCCTTTTACTACGCCCATCACCTGAGCACGATCGAGGGAGGGATGGTCTGCACCGACGATGCCGACCTGTTCGAGATGCTGCGGATGTTCCGCTCGCACGGCATGGTGCGGGAGAGCACCTCGGCAGCGGTGAAAGACGCCTACCGGGAGCGGCACGCCGACCTCAACCCCGATTTCATCTTCGCCTTCCCGTCGTACAACGTGCGCAGCACCGAGATCAACGCCGTCATCGGCCGCCACCAGTTGCCACGACTCGATGCCAATAATGAGATCCGTTCGCGGAATCTCGACATCTTCCTCGATGGCCTTGATTCCAATCGCTACCGCACCGATTTTCGCCGCGAGGGGAGCAGCAACTACGCCTTCACGCTCGTCCTCCGCAAGCCGGACGAGGCCCTGCGGGCCCGTGTCGAGACGACGCTGCGGGGGGAGCGGATCGAGTTCCGCCGTGGTACCTCCGGCGGCGGCAACCAACTGCGGCAGCCCTACCTCCGCAAGCTGTACGGCGACGCCTACGCCCGATTCCCGAAGATCGACCATGTCCATTTCTTCGGCTACTACATCGGCAACTACCCAGACCTCGAAGCGAGCCGTGTGCAGGGGCTCTGTGACCTGCTCAATCGGCTGTAGTGGCCATCCCGGACTGGTGAGGAGGCCCCCAGATCGGTTCCTCCGCCGACGAAACGGACACGGAATGGAGTGCGGGAGACGATCATTCAGACAGAAGCCGGTCGGCGAATTCGCCGGCGTGTTTGAATCGTGCTGCGGGACGCTCCTCCTCGGAGAGCGGGTCAAGTTCTCCGGGCGGGCCGATGTAGGCACACCGGCAGCCCGCGCGCCATGCCGCCACCGCATCCCTGGGATCGTCACCTAGATACCAGGCCCGATCCAGTCGGACTCCGTGATCCCGCGAGGCTGCGTGAAACATCCCCGGCTGGGGTTTTCGACAGAGGCAGTGGTCGTCCCAATGATGGAAGCAGTAGTGGCTCCCCAGGATCGACACCCCCTCACGGCCGAGAGCCTCCTTCATCCTGCGGTCGAGTTCCCACACCTGCTCCGCGGTCATCAACCCGCGTCCCACGCCGGCCTGGTTGGAGATGACGACGAACGACCACCCCGCCGTGGCCAACCGTTTCAGTGCCTCGAGCGTTTCGGGCACGAATCGCCACTCGCTCCAATCGGCGAGGTAGCGGGCTCGCTCCGCCTTCCGATTGATCGTGCCGTCACGGTCGATGAGGAGAATCTTCTTCGGGGTGAAGTAGGCGTCGGCGACCGCGAGACGATCAAGATCGGAGACGCTCTGGAACGCGTCGCGCTGTACGAAGGCCGACAGTTGACCGGCTGTGGCCAGCCGCTCGAGCACCTGGCTGAAACTTTCGTTTTCCTCCGTGAAAGCCGCGAAGATCTGGGA
>JBAWVV010000360.1:0-4724 GCA_037147115.1 Planctomycetia bacterium
ATCTCCCACAGCGCCGAGAGGGCCGGCACTCCACCAGTGCCCATCCAGACAAGCAGCCCATGAATCACCAGCGCCACCAGCACGCCGACCGCGATCGCCTCATGGATCGCAAAGGGCCCGGCCGCCCCAGTGCCGGGATGAAGCTTCGGGGTGGCCGCGGCGGGAGTTTGAGAGGCGCTGGTCAAGTCTTGCGCCCAGTTTGGAGGGTGGATCGCATCGAAGCGGGGCCCGCTCCCGGCCAGCGCTCGCCTCGAGGCCTCCTGACATCGTACTTCCTCAGGAGTGCATCCGCGGCTGCGATTCCCCCTCGGCCATGATCGCCGCCTCGGCGGCGGCAAGCTCCTTGAGCCGCGCCACCACCGCCTCTTCCCGTTGGAATTCCTTAGCGAGGCGCACATAGGTGGCGTGGTGCCGGGCCTCCGATTCAAACAGGCCCCCCCAGAAGTCGCGGAGCTCCCCATCAGCGACATGGTCGCGGAGGAGGGCGAAGCGCTCGCAGCTGCGAGCTTCGATGAGCCCGGCAACGAGGAGCCGATCGACGGCCCTGGCCGGCTCCTCGCGGCGCACCAAGCCCTGAAGCCTGGCGCCATACGAAGACGGCGCGAGCTTCCGAAACCGGATCCCGCGGCGCTCGAGGAGATCGAGCACCATCCGGAAATGTTGCAGCTCTTCTTCGACGATCTCCGTCATCGCCCGCGCCAGCGGCACGCAATCGACATACGAGAAGAGGAGGTTCATCGCCACGCCGGCGGCCTTCTTCTCGCAATGCGCGTGATCGATGAGGAGCTCCTCAAGATGCCCCTCCACCTGCGAAAGCCAAGCCCCGGATGTCGGCTCCTCCAGTGAGAGCATGGTTTTTCTCCGGCCTGTGACGAATCGTGATCAATCCTGGCAACGTCGATCGGCACTCGTGGCTTGCCGCCGGGCCGCCCGGCGGTGCATCATAGCCGGGGGCAATGCCGGCACCGGCCGCCGCCCCCGGAGCCCGAGCCCCCACAGATGCACCATCGATGATCGCCTTCGACCGCCCTCCCCCCGCTCCCGAGCGGGCGCCCGATCGGAACGTCCTCGGCGAGCCTCTGGCTCCCTGTTCCCTGGCGCCGCTGACCGGCTTTCTCCGCGACGGCTGCTGCCGGTCGGTTGCCGCCGATCCGGGAGCGCACACCGTCTGCGCCGTGATGACGGCAGATTTCCTCGCCTTCACGGTGGCGGTCGGCAATGATCTGGTCACCCCGCAGCCCCAGTGGGGCTTCCCGGGGCTCGTGGCGGGGGATCGCTGGTGCCTCTGCGCTCTTCGCTGGCTCGAGGCCGCCCAGGCCGGCCATGCCCCGCCAGTGGTCCTCGCGGCGACGCACGAATCGGCCCTCGACGTCATCCCGGCGGAATTGCTCCACCGCCACGCCGCCTCCTGAAGGCTCCGAGGCCGTCAGCTCGCCACGGCTCAGCGTGGCTTTGCGCCCTCGAGGACAGGGATCGTGTCCTCCGAGCGCCTTTGTGCTCGGCGCGGAGTTGCCGCAAACGCCGCCCGCTCACATTGAAGGGGCCCAGGGCACGGCGCCCTCAGTGACCGCAGCGCATAAAAAATCCTGCGGCGAGCACCGGAGCGCCCGCCGCAGGACTTCATTCACAGATCTGGTGTCAGGCCAGAGTTTTCACCCGAAAGGCTACCGCGGAATCAGCCAGCCTTAGCAGCGAGAAGCCTGCTGAGGCGACGCTTCTTCCACATCGTCCAGCCAGACATCGCTACGCCGAGGCCGGCGAAGACCATCGTCGAGGGCTCGGGCACCACGACCAAGTTGCCAGTCGCAGCCTGGAACACCATGTAGGTGCCGTCGGACGCCGTCGGACCGATGAACTCCTGACCGAACTTGGTAAACCCTCCCGCGTAAAGACTGCCTGGCGACTCCAAAGCGAACGTCGAGAAGTTCGTGGCGGCATTCGGGGCAGACGGATTCCCAGCGGCATCAACGTTACCGCCACCGGAGAACAGATTCCAGGTGGTCCCTAGCCCGAACAACTGAGTCCCGAGGTTTTGACCAGGGCCACCCAATCTATCTCCGTAGAGAATCGCATCCCCACCGAGACTGAAACCATTGCTATCCGCAACCGTCGAATTGACCGTGAAGGCAGGGTTGTCGGCATCGACAAACGGACTGTAGCCAATATTCATCTTGAGCAAGCCACCCGTCTGCTTGTAACCCTCGACATTCAACTGAGATAGGGTATTAGCTCCTGACAGATCTTGAACACCACCAATCTGCGTAGACGACTTAAACGTACCACCGCCACTGTAGGTTCCGCCCTCAACGATCAGATCCGTATGGGTCCCGGCACCCGTAGACGTCACCGACCCATTGAGCACCTTCAAGAAGCTAAGATGATTCTCGGCCGTGCCACCGCTGTTGGCCAACGTGAACTTGGCAACACCCCCGTCGATCGTGTACGAACCGGTGGTGCCCGTCGAGGTTAGACCCGTAATCTCCGTGTCACCCTTCGACGTCACGGCGTTGCCATTAACATTTAACTGCGTGATCTTCGTCGCCCCACCCGCTACCGCAAAGAACGTTTGTGCCGAACTGCTGACATTCAGGTTCATGTCGAAGGTCTGAACACCATTTGTGCTCAGGTTTTCGAGGGTGGTGCCGGTGCCAATAAACGTCAACCCGCCCGCAGCATCCGTGAAGGCACTGTCCTTCGCGAAGATGAACTGATTCGCCGTCGAGAGAAACCGGACCCCATCGAGCGTCTGATTCGACTGCAGGGCGATATTTTTGCTGTTGTTCGTCGCTTGATTGAAAACCGCAATATCGCCCACCCCCGGCACAGTAAGTGGCGAGGCGGTGCTATTCCAATTCGTGGCGAACCGCACGGCAGTGCCCCACTTATTCCTGTTGCTACCAGCAACTAACGAACCGTTGGTCCACGTTCTAGGGGCCGCAAATGCTTCGACTCCTAAGCTTGCGACGATACCGCTAGCCACAAGGGCTAGGGCCATCGCACGAGCAAAACACTTTGCTTTCATGCAAAAATCCCTTTAATTGGTGAAAAACACTGGAAACAGTCTCTGCCAACGACACCATCAACAGAAACCTGCCCTGACGCGTAGCAAGGTATGCGAGATCGCCCAACGTGTCAAACAGTTCTCCCGCCACTCACAGAATCTTCATTTTCCGCCCCGGGGAGCAGAAAAAGCCCAAACCACCCAATCGCCGCAACCTACCAAAAACCCTTGCCGAACCCCCGTTATGACCCCCCATAAAGAGTGAGTCGGCAGGGGCTCAAGGGATGCAGGGGAGCCAGGCGATTGCCCTTCGAGGGCCTATTTCTGCCTGGCGAACTGGAGCGGCTTGGCGTCCTTCGGGGCCCCTTCGACAAGGAAGTCGAAGGCATTGGGCCCCTTCGACTTCACGTTGGCGACCATCGTCCCCTGGGCCTCCGTCTGGAGGGCGATCTGGTCGGCGTTGCTGTCGAGCGTCCCCTTGAGCTCGATGGCCGGCTTCCCCTCCGGCTCCGCCTTCCAGGTGAAGGAGGAATCTTCGCCGATGGTGAGCGTGACAGAGCTCTTCCCCTCGGTCGCCTTCCAGGTGCCGACGAGATCAGTCTCCGGGCCGGCTGGCTCTGCCTCGGCCGGTGCCTCAGCCTGTGCTGGCGTTTGTGCTGCCGGCTGATTCGCAGCCGGCGCGGGGGCCGGCTTGGGAGCTTCCGCAGCAGCCACCTCTTCCGCCTTCGCTTCCGCCGGCGGCTCGAGCGACTCAAGCAGCCGCCTGGAGACGATGTCGCCGGGCTGCTTCGCCACCACCACCTTGAGGGCTTCGGCCGCCAGATCGGCATGGCCACCGACGAGGTAGTGATAGGCCAAGACAAAATGCCCGGCGGCACTGCCCGGATTGGAGCGACAGAAATCCTCGAGCTTCCGCAGCTGGCCGGTGTAGGTGTCGACGGAGCCATACAGGCCGCTCATCGTCGTCCAGTCCATCCCTGGGGCCACGGCGAGCACCGCATTGAGCGTCGCCGCCGCCTCTGGATAGCGGCCAAGGGCAAACAGCGCAAGCCCCCGCACCTCGTGGAGCACGGTGTCGTTCGGCGTTGACTTTACCGCGGAATCGATGCTCGCAAGTGAGCCGGGGTAGTCGCCCTGCTTGAACTTCCCGAGCGCCGCGTCGAGGGCCTTGTTGGCCTCGGCTTGGGCCGGGGTGACCTGGGCGGCCGCCGTGCCGTCCCCGCCGTCGCCACCCTGACCGTCGCCACCTTGGGCGGAGTTGGTGGCGCTGCCGCCGTCACTCGTGATGTAGTTATTCACGACGATCGGCTGGGAGTAGTCGTAGGGGGAAGCCGACGCCACCGTGGCCGCCTCGGCGCCGTAGTACGGATTGGCGTAGCTGGTTGCATAGCCGAGCGAACTTGAGCCCAGCCCCCACGAGCTGACCATCGACGACATCCCCAGCGTCGCCGCGCCGAAAGCGACCGGCGAGGCCCAGCCATTCCCCCAGCAGCCGTTGTACCAGTTGTTGTAGTAGGGATTGACGTAGCCGGTGTTCCATGAGCTGGCGTAGCCGCCATAGCCACCACCGTAGCCGCCATAGCCATACGAATTGCCCAGGCCCCAGCCGGCCAGAGCCCCGACGCCGGCGCCGACGCCAAACGCCCCCCAGTTGTTCCAGCCGTTGTTGTAGCCGCTGTTGTAGCCCCCCCCGTAGCCGCCACCGCCGTAGTAGCCGCCGCCG
>JBAWVV010000361.1:0-4722 GCA_037147115.1 Planctomycetia bacterium
CCGCCCCCGTACCGCGACTGGACCTGGCGGAGCATCGGCCGCCCCATCGGCGGGCCGGAATTGCTCGTCCTCGCCGACGGCCGGATCCTCGCCGCCGGGCGGGATTACCGGGAAACAGGCCCGGTAACGGCCGTCGACTTCCTTGATCCTGCCTCCGGCTCCTGGCCCGCGGGCGTCGCCCTCCCCAGCGGCGGCGACACGAGTTATCCTGGCATGGTGGAACACGACGGCCAGATCTGGATGAGCTACTACGCGACGCATGAGGGAAAGTCGGCGATCTATCTCGCCAGACTTGCCGTGCTGCCCCCCGGAGGAGAGTGATGCGCTCCGGCACCGCGGGCTTTCATCGGACGCGGGCCGCTGCCGTGCTGGTCCTGTGGCTCCTTGGCAGTGCCCGCGGCGCAGCGGAGCTCCCCGCGCTTCCCGCCACCGACGAGCAATTCTTTACCGACACGGTCCTCCCCATCCTCCGGACTCGCTGCTTCGCCTGCCACTCCCATGAGGCGGAGATCAAAGGGGGCCTCGCCCTCGACTCCCGCAGTGGCTGGGTGCGCGGAGGGGAACAGGGACCGGCGATCATTCCTGGCGCCCCCGAAGAATCGCTTCTTGTCGAGGCGACGAGCCACACCAATCCCGAACTGCAGATGCCCCCCGAGGGGGCCATCCCGGCGGAGGAGCACGCCCATCTCATCGACTGGGTGCGCCGCGGCGCCCCCGACCCCCGCGCGGTCGAGGCCTCCCCAGAGGAAATCTGGAAGGGAAAACTCGCGGAACGGGCTACCTGGTGGAGCCTCCAGCCACCCCGGCTGACCGAGCCCCCAATCGTGGCCGATCCGGCCTGGCAGCTCGATCCGGTCGATCGTTTCATCCGCGCGAAGCTCGACGCAGCCGGAATCACCCCGGCGGCCCCGGCCGATCCCAACGTCCTCCGGCGCCGGCTGTCGCTCCTCCTCACCGGCCTGCCGCCGTCGTTCCACAGCGAGATCCCTCCAGGCGCTCCGCTGGCCGACGTCGTCGATGCCCTCCTCGCCTCCCCCCATTTCGGCGAGCAGTTCGCCCGGCACTGGATGGATGTCGTCCGCTACACCGACACCTACGGCTACGAATGGGACATCGCCGCCCGGGGCTCGTGGGACTACCGCGACTACCTCGTGCGGGCCTTCAACGATGGAGTCGGCTTCGACCAACTCGTCCGCGAGCATGTCGCCGGCGATCTCCTCCCCGAGCCCCGTCTCGACACGAGCGCGGGCGTGAACGCGAGCCTGATCGGGCCGATGTTCTTTCATCTCGGCGAGCACCGCCACGGCAGTAGCCTCGACTTCAACGGCATCCATCAGGAGATGATCGACAACAAGATCGATGCCTTCTCCAAGACCTTTCTGGCGATGACCGTGGGCTGTGCCCGCTGCCACGATCACAAGCTCGATGCGATCTCGCAAAAAGACTATTACGCGCTCGCCGGGATGTTCATGACGCCGCGGTGGACGCCGCGCGACGTCGCCCTTCCGGGCGTCAATGCGCCGTCGATCGCCGAGTTGGGGCGACTCCGCAGCGAGATCCAGACGAGCCTCGCCGCCGCCTGGGGCCGCGAAGCGCTGGCGTTCTCGGGGGCCACGCTCCGGGAGCGCCTTCGGGCCGATTCCGACGGGACAAAAGCGTCGTCGATCGACGACGTCAGTTATCCCCCGGCCAAGCTCCTCGAGGCCGCCGCCCAGCCAGATACCGACGCCAGCGTGACGGTGCCTGAAGCCTGGAAAACGCTCGCCGCGGAGTGGCAGGCCGCCCGCGCCATGCGCGACTTAGCTAAGGCTCGTTTCACGCCTCTGGTTGACCTCACCGGGCCGGGGCTGCCTGCGGGCTGGGTCGCGGAAGGGGAGGGGATGGCCCACGGGCATGTCGCTACGGGAACCGTGCGCGTCGCCCTCGAAGGGGACGCGCTGGTTGCCACTCTCCTGCCGGCAGGCCACCACACTCACCCCCTCTCCCCGCGGCTCCCCGGCATTCTCCGCCTCCCTGCCGCGGAGAGCTTTCCCCGGAAGTGGGTGAGCGTGCAGGTCGCCGGTGGCGAGTGGGCGGCGAAGCTCGTCGTCCCCCAAAACGCGATCCTCAATGAAGGGAGCGGCGGCCCGGCGTTCTTCGATGGCAAGGCGGCTCCGCAGTGGCAGGCCGTCTCGCTGACGCCGCTGAAAAACGGCGTCACGCGGGTGCTCACCGAGATCGCCACGACCGACTTCAACCCCAACTTCCCACCGCGCACGGGGCTTGCCACCGCCGGCGGCGTGACGTTGCCGGCGGCCGACGACGGCATGGGAAAGAAGAGTTGGTTCAGCGTCACCGGGATGGTCGCCCACGACGAGCCGGGGGCACCGCTGGCCGATCTCGCGCTGTTTCAGGCGCTCTTCGACCGGGCCCTGCCGACGACCGAGGGAGCAGCCTGGGACGCCGTGGCCGACTGGCTCCGTGGGGCCGTCGGTCGCTTCGCCGCCGGGGAAGCCACGGCAGGAGATATCCGACTCCTCGACTGGATGCTCGCCCGGAAGCTCCTCCCCAACGACGCTGCGACGCTTCCCGAGACCGGTGCGCTCGTCAATCGCTACCGGGAGGTGGAAGCGGCGATCCGTCCGTCGCGGACGGTCAACGGCATGGACGAGCGTGGCCTGGCCCCGATCGACTACCGGCTCAACCTCCGTGGCAACGTCGATGCAGAGGGGCCGGCGATACCGCACGGATTTCTCGAGGTCTTTTCAGCGGGCCATTGTCTCGGACCATCCTCCGGGAGTGGCCGGCTCGAGTTGGCCTTAACGCTTGCCAGTGAACGCAACCCGCAGACAGCGCGCGTCTATGTCAATCGGGTCTGGCAGTGGGTGTTCGGCACCGGCTTGGTTTCCACGTCAAGCGATTTCGGCCGGCTCGGCGACCGCCCGTCCCATCCGGAGCTCCTCGATTTTCTGGCGATCGATTTTCTCCGCGATGGCTGGTCGACGAAACGGCTCGTCCGCCGGCTCGTCCTCTCGGAGACCTTCCGCCAGGGCTCGCACGCTTCCGCAGCAGCGCTCATCGCCGATCCCGACAACCGTCTCCTCCACCACCATCCCACCCGTCGGCTCGACGCCGAGGGGATCCGCGACAGCCTCCTCGCCGTCTCGGGCCGGCTCGATCCACGCCTCGGAGGTCGTCCGATCCGACCGCACCGCTTTCTCGAGGATCCCGCCAAGCGGCTCTTCGCCGGCCCGCTCGACGGGGAAGGGAGGCGCTCGATCTACCTCGAGATGTCGATCATGGCGCCGCCGCCATTCCTCGTCGGCTTCAATCTCCCGGCGCCGAAGATCCCCACCGGAAAGCGCGACGTCACGAGCGTGCCAGCGCAGGCGCTGATCCTGATGAACGACCCGTTCGTCCTGGCGATGGCCGACCATTGGGCCGGCCGGCTCCTTGCCGACGGCCGTAGCCAACCGGGCGAGCGGATGGCGGCCATGTTCCGTGAGGCGCTCGGCCGCGAGCCCGACACCGAAGAGATTCTTGTGTGGCTCGAGGCGGCGAGCGCCTTCGGACCACCCAACGCTCCCCCGGCCGAGCTCATGGCCGACCGCGCGGCCTGGAAGGGGGTGGCCCATGCCCTGTTTAACAGCAAAGAGTTCATCCACCACCGCTAGCCGTGGCCGGCCGGAGACTTGTCCGATGACCTCTTCCCACCCGTTCGCCTCCGGCATCTGCCCCGGCCGGGCTCGTGCCGCCCCGTCGCGGCGCGGCTTCCTCGCTGGGTCTTCAGCCGGGTTCGGCATGCTCGCGCTCTCCGGTCTTCTCGGGCCAAAGGCCGTCGCGGCAACGTCGGCCACCGCTCTCCCCCGGGCCCGCAACGTCATCTTCTGCTTCATGGACGGCGGCCCGAGCCACGTCGATCTCTTCGATCCCAAGCCGATGCTCAAAGCCCACGAAGGGACGAAGATCGGCGACACGAATGTCTCGAAGCGCTCGCAATCTGATGCCAACCGCGTCTGGTTCGGGAGCCCGTGGGAGTTTCGCAAGCGCGGGCAAAGCGGCCTGTGGGTCAGCGACCTCTTCCCTCGCATCGCCGAGGTGGCCGACGAGCTGTGCGTCGTCCGTTCGATGGTCGGCGAACTTCCGCTCCACGGCCAGCAAAACCTTCTCCTCCACACCGGGCGGATCATCGGCTCCGCCCCGAGCTTTGGCGCCTGGGTTTCTTACGGCCTGGGAACGGAGAACGACAACCTCCCCGGCTATGTCGTCCTCAACAACGACTGGGTCCCCAACGGCGGCTTGGAGAACTTCGGCAGCGCCTATCTCCCCGCGTCCCATCAGGCGACGATGCTCCGGGCGGCCGGCACGCCGGTCGACAACATCGTCGCCGCCGATCCCGAGGCGCTCCAGCGTCGCAAGCTCGCGCTGCTTGAGGTCCAGGATCGACGCTTCGCCGCGGCGGCCTCCGACGGCACCGCGATCGAAGCGCTGATCGCCAACTACGAGACGGCCTTCCGGATGCAGGCCACCGTCCCCGACGTCATCGACACCAATCACGAGCCGGAGCATGTCCGGAAGCTTTACGGCCTCGACTCCGCCGACGAGCACCAGCGGCTCTACGCCACCCAAGCCCTCCGAGCCCGGCGGCTGATCGAGCAGGGCGTCCGGTTCGTCGAGATCACCTGTCCGAGTTTCGACGGCAACAACTCCCCCTGGGACCAGCACGGCCAGATCGTTCAGAAC
>JBAWVV010000362.1:0-4690 GCA_037147115.1 Planctomycetia bacterium
GCTCCACGCGATCGAGGATCCGTATTCCTACCTTGATCGGCTCACGCTCCCGAAATACATCGTCAACGGCAGCGGCGATCAGTTTTTCGTTCCCGATTCGTCGCGCTTTTACTACGACAACCTCAAGGGGGAGAAGCACATCCGCTATGTCCCCAACACCGATCACGGGATCGAGAAGAATCCCGATTCCGTCCCGAGCATCATCGCCTTCTACGAGATGATCATCGGCGCCAGGGCCAGGCCGAAGCCGAGCTGGACGTTCGAGAAGGATGGCTCAATCCGGGTGCAAAGCAACGTCAAGCCCCATGCGGCAATCCTCTGGCAGGCCCATAATCCCGACGCGCGCGACTTCCGGCTGACGACGATCGGCAGCGCCTACAAGCCGACGGTGCTCCAGGCGGATGCGGACGGGAGCTTCGTCGGCAAGCCCCGTCCCCAGCCGAAGGGCTGGACGGCCGCCTTCATCGAGCTCACCTACGACTCCGGCGGCCTGTTCCCCTTCAAGGAATCGACCGCCGTGCGGATTACCCCCGATACGCTTCCACACGCCGGCTTCGATCCGAAGACGCTTCCCTACGAGGGGGATCTGCCGGCGGCGGCCAAGTAACTTTTGGAACAGCCCCCTGAGGAGGATCCGATGCGTGATCGCCTGATGGCCTGCTTGCGTGTCGGCTGCTGTTGGATCGCGCTTGGCTTCCTCGGTGGAACGGCCGCCGCAGCCGACTTCCGGGCCGGGGCCGCGGTGCGCGTGATCACCCCCGAGCCGCTCCTGCCGGTGTCGGGGGGGATGGGGCCGGCCCATCCTGTCACCGAGAAGCGCGGCGATCTCACCGCCCGGGTGCTCGTCGTGGCCGACACGGATACGACCGTGGCGATCGTCGGCATCGACGTCCTCGGATTCCCCGCCGTCCTCGGTGACCGAGTGCGGGCCCTCGTGCCCCGCCTGCCGCCGGAGGCGCTGATCATCGGCGCCACCCACACCCACAGCGCCCCCGATTGCTACGCCTTCCCCGATGGGAAGGGGGGGCACACGGGGAATCTCGCCTGGATGGAGGAGGTCGTGCGGCGCACGGCCGAGGCGGTCAACGAGGCCCTCGACGGCCTCCGTCCGGCGTCGCTGCGGGTCGCGACGGCGGAGGCCCAGGGGAAGATCGCCTTCAACTTTTACGCGCCCGATCTCTACGACCGGCGGATGGGGGTGATCCAGGCCGTTGGTAGCGACGGCAAGTCGATCGCCACGCTCGTCAACTACGCGATCCACCCGGAGGTGCTCGGCAACCAGCGCGGCATCCTCTCCCCAGACTGCATCGGCCCGATGTGCACGCGGATCGAGGCGGGCGGCGGCGGCGTGGCGGTGTTTCTCAATGGCGCCCAGGGGGGGATGGTGACGGCCGACAACCGCGATCTCGACGCCCCTGCCGATCCGCTCCGCGGATCTTGGCAAGACATCGGCACCTGGGAGGAATGCGAGCGGATTGGCCACACGATGGCCGACGAGGCGCTGCGGATCGTGGCCGGGGCGGAGGCCGACGCGGCCCCGACCGTCGCGGCAACGTCGCGCGACGTCCGCTTTCCGGTCGAATCGGACGACCTGTGGGCCGTTGTCACGCTCTCCCCCCTGGGATACGCCCACGACAAGGCGACGCGCACGATCACCACCACGCTCGCGATGGTCGACGTGGGGAAGGCACGGATCCTCACGATCCCAGGGGAGGCGCTCCCCAACATCGGCTCCTACCTCAAGCGCAAGACCGGCGACGACACCTTCCTCTTCGGGCTCACCAACGACGCCTTCGGCTACATCCTCACTGAAGTCGACTTCCTCGCCTTCCCGCGCTACCAGTACGTCTCGCGGGTGTCGCTCGGCGAGCAGACCGGAACGATCCTCATCGACAACCTCCTCGGGATGGTGCGCGAGTCGCCCCGCCCCGTGACGAAGTGATCGAGGCCGTCGCCGGCATCACTCGTCGGCGATCAGGCCGTGATAACGGCCCATGTGTCAGTTGGGGAGGTGGAAGAAGCCGATCGCCAGGATCACGTAGACCCCGAGGAGGAGACACCCCTCGAACCAATTGGCGCGGCCGTCCTGGATCAATTCGCGGGTGATCACGGTGGCGAGGACGATCGCCACTACCTCGAAGGACGTGAAGGCGAGGTCCATCGGCTCGCCGAGAAAAATACCGGCAAAGACCAGCAGCGGAGCGACGAGGAGGACGATCTGGATCGTCGAACCGACCGTCGCAGAGAGGACGAGCGACGGCTTCCCCTGACGGGCGAAGCGGGCGCAGGCGAGGATCTCCCCGAGGCTGCCGACCCCTCCGAGGAAGACGATACCGCTGAAGGTGTCGGAGAGGCCGAGGCTCCGGGCCGTCGGCACAAGCGCTTCGGAGAGGGCGTCGCTGACCAGCGCCAGAAGCGTCGCCGACAGGCCGAGGATGGCGAGGCTCCGCCCTGAAGAGTGCTGCGGCGCGTCGTCGTGATGCTGCTCGGTCGCGAGCAGCCCCGTATCTTTCCCGGGAGCGAGGATCGTGACGGCGAGGTTGACGACATACATGCCGAGGAGCACGACCGACATCTCGAGCGACAATCCCTTCGTCCCCTCCGGTGCTCCGAGGCTGAAGACGGCGGGGACGATAAAGCAGAAGGCACAGATCATGAGCATCGAGGCGCTGACGTTGAGCCGCCGACGATCGATCCGCTGCTCGCCGTGCCTCAAGCCCCCGGCGAGAAGGGCCACGCCGAGGCTGACGAGAAGGTTGGCGAGGATCGCGCCGGTAAGCGAGGCCTTGACGACACCGCTCAAGCCGTTGGAGAGCGCCACCACGCCGATGATCAGCTCTGGCAGGTTGTTGAGGGTCGAGTTGACCAGCCCTCCGGTCACCGGCCCCTGCCGCGCCGCGAGTTGCTCGGTGGCGTCGCCGATCAGCCCGACCAACGGCACGATCGCCGCCAGGGCCGCGATTGAGACGGCGATCGGCGGCGCCTCGAACCACGCCAGGCCGACGGCCAGGGGGACGGCCGCCAGAAACCACCTTGCAGTCATCCGTTGCTCCCACCCCGATCATCTCGGGGATGCCGCCGGGGTTTCGCGAATCGGCCCGATGAGCCCATGATGGTCCTCGCCGTCACGGGAGGCAAGCCTCCACCCCATCAGACGCTCCCCGCCGCCACCACAAGGCCTCCCGATGCCGTCCTGGTTCACCGATGCCTTTCCGAGTGACGCGGAGCTCAGCTGGGTGAGCATCGTCACGCGTCTCCTCGCCGCGCTCGTCCTCGGGAGCCTCGTCTCGATGATCTACGCGACGACGAGGCGCCGCCACGCCGCGCAGGCCACCGATCTCTCCCAGACGCTCCTCCTTCTGGCAGTGGTGATCGCCATGATCACCCTGGCCATCGGTGACAGCACGGCGCGGGCCTTCAGCCTCGTCGGGGCCCTGGCGATCGTCCGCTTCCGAAGCGTCGTCGAGGATCCGCGTGACACGGCATTCGTGATCCTCGCCGTGGCCGTGGGCCTCGCCGTCGGCGCCGGATTCATCCTCGTGCCGCTGATCGGGCTGCCGATCGCGGCCGTCATCGCCTGGGCCTTCTCCAAGGAATCGCTCCAGGCCTCGCCCCTTTCTGCCCCGTCCTGCCGCGTGGCCGTGCGAACGACGCCAGACTGCCCCGCCGAGCCGATTCAGCAGGCCTTGGCCACCCACCTCGTCCTCCCCCGGCCGCGGCGGATCGAGACGGTGAAGAAGGGGACGTTCGTCGAACTCGTCTACTCCGGGCGGATCAAGCCCGATGGCGATGGACACGCGTTGGTCCGGTCGCTCCAGGCCTGCCCCGGGGTCGTCGGGGTCGAGTTGGTGTTCGCCGAGAAGGCGATGAACTGACCCCCACCGCGGTGGTCATTCGGCGCGAAATGGGCGACCGGCTCGAAACAGGTCACGATGCGTGCGGATCTCGGCGGCGAGCGCTTCATCGCCTTCCTCCTCCGCCTGAACAACAGCCGTATCAGCCACCTCGACAGCCGCGGCAAAGTCGCCCCCGGCCGCCAGCGCCGTCGCCAGCGTGTCGAGGAACGACGGATCCCCGTCGTCGGTCGCCGTGCAGGCCCGCCGCGCGAGGGCGACCGCCTCGGCCGCGTCGGCCACCGCATCGCCGTCGCCGGTCTGTCCGGGACGGCTGGCGAGGAGGTAGGCCAGGGAATTGAGCGCGTCGGGATCGTTGGGATCGATGGCCAATGCCTCCCGGTAGCGCGCGGCCGCTTCCTGGTGCCGGCCGAGGTTTTCCAGCGCTAAGCCCCAATCACCCCGGACGCTCACGTCGCGGGGGCGCTTGGCGGCGCCGCGGGCGAAGAACGCCTCCGCCCGCGTCAGGTCGCCGCCGAGGGCTGCGGCCAGCCCGGCGGCCTGGAACAGATCATCCCCCCCGCCCTGGTCGATGGCGACCTGATAGGCCGCAATCGCCTCGTCGTAGCGTTTCACCGCGGTGAAGCTCATACCGAGATCGATCCACGCCGGGGTGGCAGCCGGGTAGAGTTCGATCGCCCGCTTCGCCTCCACGATGGCCGCGGCGCTGTTCCCCTCTTCGGTCAAGGCCCGGCCCAAGCCGACGTGAGCATCCCAGACATCGGCGACGGCGAGATTCTGCGTCCACAAGGCCTTCGAGGTGCGGTGGATAGCCGCATGGCGGAACGTGAGGATGC
>JBAWVV010000363.1:0-4684 GCA_037147115.1 Planctomycetia bacterium
CCGCCCCGCCACACGATCGACCTTGGCGACCTGCGCCTGCGGCTCCTCGCCCATCCGATCTACGCGATGGTCGATAGCCCCGCGCGGCTAAGGCGCTTCTTGGAGCACCATGTTTTCGCCGTCTGGGATTTCCAGAGCCTGCTTGTCGCCCTGCAACAAAAGCTGACCTGCACAACCCTCCCCTGGATCCCCACCCCTGATCGCGAGGCCCGGCGGCTCGTCAATGAGATCGTTCTCGACGAGCAATCCGATGAGCTTGCCGATGGCACCCACGCCTCCCACTTCGAGCTCTATCTCGATGCCATGCGCCAGGCCGGCGCCGATACCGGCCCCATCGAATCGCTCCTCACCCTCCTCGCCGCCGGCATCCCGCTCGATCGCGCCCTCAACGAGGCCCGCGTCCCTGACGCCGCGGCGGCGTTTGTCCGCAGTTCATTTGCGATCATCGCTTCGGGCTCGGCCCACAAAATCGTGGCGGCTTTTACGTATGGCCGCGAGGACGTGATCCCGGAGATGTTTCGGCCGCTCGTCGCCGCTCTGGCCGCCCATGATCCCCACTGCTGGGAGCGCCTCCGCTTCTATCTCGAGCGGCACATCGAAGCCGACGACGAGAAGCATGGCCCGATGTGCCGACGGATCGTGGCCAGCCTGTGCGGCGACGACGCCGGCAAATGGGCCGAGGCCTCGGCCACCGCCCGCGGCTCGCTCCAAGCCCGGATCGATTTCTGGGATGCAATCCGCGCCGAGATGCAAAGCCCTGGGGCCGCCTAGTTCGCGCAGCTCGATGAGTTCACGCAGCTCGATGAGTTCACGCAGCTCGATGAGGTCGCGCGGGTTGATGAGGAAGGATTCCCGCCATGCGTTCCCGGCGACTGCTCCCGCTGCTGCTGCTCCTCGCCTGCCTGACCAGCCCGCCCCCCGCCGCCGGCGCACCCGCCGGTGGTAGCCGGACTGAAGACATCGTCTACGGCCGGAAGGATGGCCTCGCCCTCACGCTCGATCGCTTCGTGCCCGAGAAGGCGAATGGTGCCGGGCTCGTGTTCCTCGTCAACGGCGGCTGGCTGTCGAGCAAGGCCACGCCGCTGATGGTGACGATCCGCCCCGACGACTACGCCCCCTTTCTCGCCCGGGGATACACCGTCTTCGCTGTTGTCACCAGCTCCCAGCCGCGCTACAAGGTCGCCGATGAGATCGCCGATTGCCTCCGCGCCGTGCGCTTCATCCGAACCCACGCCGCCGAGCATGGCGTCGATCCCGATCGGCTGGGGATGATGGGGGCGAGCTCGGGGGGGCATCTGGCCCTCTCCGTCGCCGCCCGCGGCGCTGCAGGCACGCCCGACGCCGCCGATCCGGTCGATCATGCCTCCGCAGCGGTGCAGGCCGTGGCCTGCTTCTTCCCGCCGACCGACTTCGCCAATTACGGGGGCCCCGGCATCGACGGCCTCGGGGCAGGGCCGCTTGAACCGCTCGAGGTGGCCTTCGGGAGCCGCGGCCTCGACGCCGACCAGCGCGCCCGGCTTGCCGCCGAGCTCTCCCCGATCACGCATCTCTCTGATCGGCTCCCTCCCACGCTCATCATCCATGGCGACCGGGACGAGGTCGTGCCGCTCGAGCAGTCAGAATCCTTTGCAGCCCGGGCCGCCGCGGCGGGAGGGGGCCCAGTGGAGATCATTGTTCGCCCCGGCCAAGGACACGGCTGGGGGGATTTCTGGCGGTCGAGCGCGGATGTCGAGGCCTTCGCCGACTGGTTCGATCGCCACCTCGCGCCGCGCTGACTGCGTTGGCAGAGGGGGCTCCCAAACCCTTGACCGGGATGGGTACGTGCGTACACTTTTTCTTGGCACCGTTTTCCCTGCCAGCCCTCCGGGAGTCGCGTCACCAACCGCGAAAATCATGACCGTCGAACGTTTCCGCGACGCCCTTCGTGCCCAGCCGTTCGTGCCTTTTACCGTCCACCTCGCCGACGGGAGATCGATCCCCGTCACCCATCCAGAACTTGTGGCGAGCTCACCGACTGGCCGGACGGCCGTCATCATGCAATACAACGAATCGACGTCGATCATCGACCTGCTCCTCGTGACGTCGATCGAGTTCCCCGCTTCGGAGAAGGGCGCTGCCTGAAGAGCAGGTCGCTCATGCTTTCAGGCAATTCATGCCGCGGTTTGCTCAAGATGAATTGGCCGCATCCCTTGTTCAGCCAATTCGGCAGTCGCAATCCCGCTGCCCAATCCAAACAGCACGGCCCGGCCATGGCAGATGCCATGACCGGGCCGCTTGTCTGAGCTGAGGAGATCAAGAGGACGTGCCCGCCCTCCCCGATCGATGGGGCGAGCCGGCACCTGCTCCGCGAATCACTTCGCGGCGGCGAGATCGGCCTTCCTCTTCTCCTCGATGATTTCCTTCTGAATGTTCCCCGGCGTCGGCCGATACTTCGAGAACTCCATCGTAAAGACCCCCTGCCCCTGCGTCATGCTCCGCAGGTCGGTCGAGTAGCCGAAGGTCTCGGCCAACGGCACCTCGGCGATGATCGTCGAGGAGTTGCCGACGGTCTCGGTGGAGATGATCAGGCCGCGGCGCTTGTTGAGCTCGCCGGTCACCGGCCCCTGGAAGTCGGCGGGCACTTCGACTTCCATCTTCATGATCGGCTCGAGAAGGACCGGCTTCGTGTTGAGGAAGGCCTCGCGGAAGCCGGCCCGGGCGCAGATCTGGAAGGCCATGTCGGAGGAGTCGACGTCGTGGTAGGAGCCGTCTTCGAGCGTCGCCTTCACGCCCACGATCGGGAAGCCGGCGATCGGCCCCTTGTTGAGCACGGAGCGGAAGCCTTTCTCCACCGACGGGATGTACTCGCGCGGCACACGGCCGCCGATGACGGCATCCTCGAAGATGAAGTTCTCGGGCTCCTCCTCGGGGAGGGGCTCGAGATGGCCGACGATGTGGGCGTACTGCCCTGAGCCGCCGGTCTGCTTCTTGTGCTTGTAGTCGTACGGGGTGCCCCTGGTGGGGGCCTCGCGGTAGCTCACCTTCGGCGCACCGACGGCCACCTCGACCTTGAACTCCCGCTTGATCCGCTCGACGTAGATGTCGAGATGGAGCTCGCCCATCCCGGCAATGAGCATCTCGCCCGTCTCCTCGTCGGTCGACATCCGGAAGGTCGGATCCTCGCGGGTGAACCGCTGGAGCGCCTTGCCGAGCTTGTCGAGACCGTCGCGGTTGACCGGGGTGATGGCCATCTTGATGACCGGCTCCGGCACGAACATGCTCTCGAGCGTGCAGTGTTTATGGTCGGTGGCGTAGGTGTCGCCGCTGGCCGCATCGACGCCCATGACGGCGACGATGTCGCCGGCATCGGCCGAGTCGACTTCCTCACGCTTGTCGGCATGCATCCGCACGATTCGGCTGAAGCGCTGCTTCTGGCTCGTGCGCTGGTTGATGTAGGCCTCGCCCTTTTTGATCGAGCCCTGGTAGATCCGCATGAAGGTCAGCTGGCCGTAAGGATCGTCGACGATCTTGAAGGCCATCGCCACCAGTTGCTTGGTCGCATCGGGAATGAGATCGAACACCTCTTCGGGATTGTCCCACTTCTTGGCGATCACCTTCCGCTCCAGCGGGCTGGGGAGGTAGCGAACGACGGCGTCAAGGAGCGTCTGCACGCCCTTGTTCTTGTAGGCCGAGCCGCAGAACACCGGCGTGATGCTCTGGCTCTGCATGGCCGCCTTCACGATCGCGTGGATCTCGTCGTCGGTCGGCTGCTCCTCGGAGAGGAGCTTCTCCATCAGGCTGTCGGAATACATCGCCAGCGCCTCGAGCATCTCGTGGCGGGCCTGCTTGGCGGCCTCTTCGAGCCCGGCGGGGATCTTCTCGCGGCGGACGGTCTCGCCGTTCTCGCCGTCGAAGTAGCAAGCCTCCATCGCCACGAGGTCGATCACTCCCTCGAGCTTGTCTTCCTTGCCGATCGGGATCTGCATCGGCACCGGATCGGCACCGAGCTTGTCGCGGAGCTGCTTGACGACACGGTCGTAGTTGGCGCCAGTGCGGTCCATCTTGTTGACGAACGCCAGCCTCGGCACCTTGTAGCGCTTCATCTGCCGGTCGACCGTCATCGACTGGCTCTGCACGCCGCCGACGGCGCAGAGGACAAGGATCGCGCCGTCGAGGACGCGCAAGCTACGCTCCACCTCGACGGTGAAATCGACGTGGCCCGGGGTGTCGATGAGGTTGATGTCGCAGTCGTGCCACTTCACGCTCGTGGCGGCACTGGTGATCGTGATCCCGCGCTCCCGCTCGAGATCCATGTAGTCCATCGTCGCGCCGTCACCGCCGCCCTTCACTTCCTGGATGCGGTGGATGCGGCCGGCATAAAAGAGGATGCGCTCGGAGAGGGTCGTCTTGCCGGAGTCGATGTGGGCGGAAATGCCCATGTTGCGGAGCTTGGACA
Organism: Planctomycetia bacterium; assembly: GCA_037147115.1. Classification (GTDB taxonomy): domain Bacteria; phylum Planctomycetota; class Planctomycetia; order Pirellulales; family UBA1268; genus QWOP01. The sequence continues at coordinate 4,436 of JBAWVV010000363.1, forward strand.
GATCCATGGGACCGGTGCACCTGCGGGAGGGATTGGAGGACGGAAGGTAACCGAGGGGCGGGGCCCGGCGGACGGGAAACCCCCGCCGGGGTCGTCCTGGCGGCGCCGAGGAAGAACCTGGGAATATACTCTTGCCCACTCGATCGTGACAGTCGACCCGTTCCATCACGGGCGAGGTGTTTCTCCCCACAGTTTCGGCCCCCAGCTGCCGTTATTTCGGCCGGGAGATCCTGATGACCGCCCTCGGAC
>JBAWVV010000364.1:0-4670 GCA_037147115.1 Planctomycetia bacterium
GGCGGCTCCCGCGGCCAAGGCCCCGGCAGCTGCGAAGCCGGCCGGAGCCGAGAAGCCGGCAGCGAAGCCCGCCGCGGCCGGCAAACCCTCGACCGCCGACATCCTCGCCGCCGCCCGCGCCAAGGCTGCCGGTGCCTTGGCCGCGGGAGCCGCCTTTGGTTCCTTCGATTCGGCCGGTTTTGGTTCCGGCTTGGGGACGATCTTCAGGCAGGCCGGGTCGATGTCGTACCAGCCGGTGTTGTTGAACTGGTCGAACTCGACGAGACAGCGGCCGTTCATGTTGACCGTCCTCACGATCCCCGTGGTCCGGGAAAAGCGGGCCAACTCTGGCGCGGGGGAACTAACGACGACGTACTTGTCGGTCCACTCGGACTTGAGGCGCTCGATGACGTCGAACATGAAAGGTTCCAGGCTGCTCCGGGGCTCGCCGCAGGCACCGACCAGGCTGCCAGCAGACTCCCGCGAAGCTGCTTCTTCAGGGGGGACGGGAATGGTGCCGCCGTGGGAATCCGATCCCGCCGGCCAACAGGGTCGCACGTATCGAATGTGACCGATCGACCGTCGGGATTCAAGCCAAGCCCGGGGGCTTAGGCGCCGAGCCGGGCACCGCTCAGCGGTTCGATGCCGTGTGGGCCGATGCGGTACGACCACTCGACCGTCCGGGGGAGGGGGGAGGCAACGAGCGAGAGCGGTTCCACCCGGAGGATCGTCGCGGTCGGTCCATCGAATCGGTACGTGGAACCGAGCCGATCCGAGGGCTCTTGGATCCGGGCGGCGATGTCGAAGCGGATCGCGCCGGGGGCCGCTGGATCGGCGGCCACGCTCACGGAAAAGTGGGAGCGGCCGGCCAGTCCCAACCCCATCACGGCGATGCCCCCCGCGATGGGATGGGTGTGGAGCTCGGCGAACACCGGTGAAGCGGGCCAGCGGTCGTCGCCGCCGGGGTAGGGGCCTTCAACGGAATGCCACCCCTCGGTCCACCTCCCAAGACCGCCATCGAAACGGACGACATGGGCCCAGCGGTCGCCCTGCCAGTCAAACCGCACCTCGGCCCCGCCGAAGGCGAGAATGATCGGTGGGCGGGGTTTGGCCGACCGAGATGACTTCGGCATGAGAGCGGGGATGGAGGGGGACACGGCAGGGAGAATCGGGCGATTATAGCCGGCGGCGCGGGGATGCTGGATGGGGGCCCCGATCCGCGGCAGACTAACCTCCGTCATCGCCGTCCCCCCGTCTCCTCGAGCGCCATCGATGGAACCACGCCGCTCGATCGGTTGGCCGATCCTCCTGGGGGTGGTGCTCATCGGGTCAATCCTCGCGCTCGGGGTGGGCTGGGTGCTCGTCAGCATCGCCGCGGCCTTCGGTTCGGGGAACGCTGCCTTCTACTGGGTGATCCTCGGCGTCGGCGTCGCCCTCCTCGTGCTTCTCCTTATCGGCGTCATCGTCTACCTCTTCCTCACGGTGAAGGCGATCGCCCTCTCCCAGCGGCAGAGCAACTTCATCGACAGCGTGACCCACGAACTGAAGAGCCCGCTGGCATCGCTCAAGCTCTATCTCCAGACGCTCAATCGCCGCCAGGTGTCGCCCGAGCAGCAGGCCGATTTCCACCGCTTCATGCTCAAGGACGTCGAGCGTCTCGACACCCTCATCGATCATCTCCTCGATGCTGCCAAGACGCAGAGGCGGCCGCGCTGGGACGAACAGTCGTGCGAGCTCGAGCCGATCCTGCGGGCGGCACGGGACGGCGTGGCGGTGCGCTACGGCGTCGCGCCGGAAAGGATCCGGATCGTGCCTGTGCCCGACGGCGCGATCCCGCAGGTCCGCGGCCGGTCGGCTGATCTCGAGATCGTGTTCCGGAATCTCGTCGACAACGCCGTCAAGTACTCGCTCCCCGATCCGGAGGTCGAAATCGGGGTGGATTGGAAGGAGGGGCGTCAGCTGATCGTGCGCGTCAGCGACAACGGCCCCGGCATCCCGCCGGCCGATCGAACGCAGATCTTCGCGCGATTCGTCCGGCTGGGGAACGAACTGGAACGATCGACGCCGGGAACGGGCCTGGGGCTGTACCTCGTGAAGTCGATCGTCGCCCAGCTGCGCGGCCGGGTCAGCGTCAGCGGCCGCCCCGGCCGGCGGGGGACCGTCATGGAGGTGAGGCTCCCGGCCGCCTAGGCTCCCCCGCGGCGGCGGCACTCGACCCTTTTCCGAGCCGCCCCTGGCCGGTCTAATCCCCGCATGAGCACACCCCACCACGCTATGGCCCCTACCGTTCCTGTGGCCGATCCGATCCCGCTGCGGCGGGTGCTCGTGAGCGTCTACGACAAGGCGGGCCTCGATCAGCTCGCCACCGCGTTGAAATCGGCTCGGATCGAGGTCGTCAGCACTGGCGGCACGGCTCGGGCCCTCGAGGCGCATGGCGTGAAGGTCACCGACGTCGCCGCAGTCACCGGTTTCCCCGAGATCCTCGACGGCCGGGTGAAGACGCTCCATCCCAACATCTTCGCCGGGCTCCTCTATCGCCGCGACCGCCCCGATGACATCGACATCGTGGCCCGCCACGGCATCGGGCCGATCGACGCCGTGATCGTCAATCTCTATCCCTTCGAGGCGATCGTCGCGCAGCCCGACTGCCGGCCGGCCGATGCCATCGAGCTGATCGACATCGGCGGCCCGAGCCTCGTTCGGGCAGCAGCCAAGAACCATGCCTTCGCGGCGGTGGTCACCGGGCCCGATCAGTATCCCGAGCTCATCGCGATGATCGCCCGGGGCGGCTCGACGATCGCCGAAAGGCGCCTGCTTGCGGCCCGGGCCTTCGAGCGGACCTCCGCCTACGACACGGCGATCGCCGCCTGGATGGCCCGGCATGCCGGGCTCGTTGCCGAGCCCGCGCCCCGGGCCCTGCCCCCCGCGACCGGCACCCTCGATGCCGCTCCGCTCCCCGCCCGTTTCTCCCTCGAGCTCCAGGAGTGCCTCGCGCTGCGCTACGGCGAGAATCCGCACCAATCGGCGGCGCTCTACGCCCCGGCCGGCGCACGCGTCGGCCTCGCCGGCCTCAAGCAGCTCTGCGGGAAGGAGCTCTCCTACAACAACCTCCTCGATCTCGACGGCGCCACGCGCCTCGCCGGGCTCCTCGAGCCCCCCGCCGCGATTGTCGTCAAGCACACCAATCCCTGCGGCGCCGCCACCGGGTCGACGATCGACGCAGCCCTAGCCACCGCCATGGCGGCCGACCCGACGAGCGCCTTTGGCTCGATTGTGGCGGTGAATCGGCGATTCGACCGGGCCTGCGCCGAGCTGCTCCTCCAGCCCGGGTTGTTCGTTGAGGTGATCGCCGCGCCGGCGTTCGATCCGGCGGCGGTGGAGCTGCTGACGACAAAGCCGACCTGGAAGGCGAGTGTCCGCCTCGTCGAGGTGCCGGCCGGCGACCCCTGGGAGCCGACGCACGGCCTCGAACTGCGGAGCGTCGCCGGCGCGATCCTCGCTCAGCGCCCCGACGATTGCTGCGACGATCCCGCGACCTGGAAGGTGGTGACGAAAAAGGCGCCGTCCCCGGAGCTCACGCCGGTCCTCGATTTCGCCTTCACCGTTGTCAGGCGGTTGACGAGCAACGCCATCGCCGTCTGCCAGGGGCCGAGCCTCGTCGGCGCCGGCATCGGTCAGACCAGCCGCGTCGATGCCACCCGGATCGCCTTGGAGAAGGCGGGGGTCCGGGCTCGCGGCGGCGTCCTCGCCTCTGACGCGTTCTTCCCGTTTGCCGATTCGATCCCGCTCATCGCCCGGGCCGGGATCGCGGCGATCGTTCAGCCCGGCGGTTCGAAGCGCGACGCCGAGGTGATCGCCGCCGCCGACGAGGCGGGGATCCCGATGGTATTCACCGCCCGCCGGCACTTCCGCCATTGATCCCGCGGGGCCATCGCCCCGCGCCCCCGTCGTCCATGCTTCGGTGTGATTCCCATCTTGGTCCCCGTCTTGGTTCCCTCCATGGCCACCATCCTCGAGCGGATCGTCGAACGGAAGCGCCGTGAGGTCGCAGCCGCCGAGGCGCTGGAGTCAACGGCAAGCCTGCGCCGGCGTCTGGCCGAAGCCCCCCCCGCGCGCGACTTCTTCGCCGCCGTCTCCCGCCCCGGGGCGATCCGTCTGATCGCCGAGTTCAAGCGCCGCAGCCCGTCGGCGGGTGAGATCCGCCCCAGCGCGACCGTCGAGGAGGTGGTGCAGGCCTACGAACGCGGCGGCGCTTCGGCCCTCTCGGTTCTCACCGACGGTGAGGGGTTCGGCGGGACGCTTGCCGATCTCGTCGCGGCACGGCAGGCGGTCTCACTGCCGGTACTGCGGAAGGAGTTCGTCGTCGACCGTCGCCAGGTGATCGAGGCGCGGGTCCATGGGGCTGACGCCGTCCTCCTCATCGCCGAGTGTCTCGACGACTGCCTCCTTCGCAGCTTGTACGCCGAGATCCTCGATCTCGGCATGACGCCGCTGGTGGAGCTCCACGACGAACTCCAACTCGATCGCGTCCTCGATCTCGGCGCCACGCTCGTGGGGATCAACAACCGCGATCTCCGCACGATGACAACCGATCTCGGGCATGTCCTCTCACTCCGCTCACGCCTTCCCGAGCGCTGCACGCTCGTCGCCGAGAGCGGGATCCGCAGCCGTGGGGATGTCCGCCGGCTCGA
>JBAWVV010000365.1:0-4668 GCA_037147115.1 Planctomycetia bacterium
GGGTGAAGGTTGGCTGAGGGGAGCGCAGCGCTGGCGGGGCGGGGAAGGATGGGAGGAAAAGGCAATCGGGGACGGGAGTCATCCACATCCTATCCCCTTCTCCCAACCGCGCGTTACCCCCCGGGCCGCTGGTTTTTCCAGGCCGTTATTCACCTTGACCGTCGTCGGCGGCACCGTCACCCTTCCGCCCCGATTGGTCCCGCCGGCAGGCCGCCGGTCGACCCTGGCTCGCCGCCACGACAGCACCCATCAATTCTCGCCGGAATGGAGTCCCCGATGCCTCTCAATCCCCCCCCTGCTCCCGCGTTGTCCCAGGTTGGCCGCTGGTCCCTCTGGACCGCGAGTTTCCTCGCCGGCTGTGCTGTGGTCTGTGGCCTCGTCCTCTCCGGTTGCTCCGGGGGTGGGGGAACGGCGACCACGGCCGGCACGAAGTCGGGGGGGACTGAATCGGCAAAGGCTTCGGTCGTTGAGTTTCTCGAGGCGATCAAGCGCGGCGACGACGCGGCGGCCTCGTCGATGCTGACGACCGTCGCGCGGACGAAGACGGAGGAGCTCGGCCTGACGGTCGCACCGCCGGTGAACCCCTCCGCCCGCTACCTCGTGAAGGACTGCGAACCAATCGGTGATTCCGGCGACCTGGTCCATGTCGGGACGGTGTGGTCCGACGTCGACGACGCGGGGCAAGAGAGCAGCGAGAACATCGTCTGGGTGGTCCGTCTCGACCCAGAGGGCTGGCGCGTGGTGGGGATGGCGATGAAGGTCTTCGACGACATGGCACCCCTCCTGCTGAACTTCGAAGATCCCGACGACATGATCGCGAAGCAGGAGATGGTTGCCGTCGAGATGCAGCGCCGGGCCCAGGCGGCAGAGCAGGCCGAGGGGGGTGCGCTCACCCCGACCACCGGCACCACCGTCGCGCCCGCTTCGCCAGTGGGCCAGCCGGCCGCCGCAACCGCCACCCAGCCGGGGAGCGATCGGCGCCGCTGAACCGGCTTGGCGTGGCTGCCCGGCGGAGCGGTTGGCAGCCCGAAAAAATCTCGTCAGAACGCACCAGGCGACCGGGAGCCCCCTCCCGGTCGCCTTTTTTTATGGCCGGAGAGGCCCGGGTTCACCGCCATCCCCCCCTGTTGTGGCCCGGATTCCCGGCCCAGACGATCCAGCCGACCCCAGCGACCCCCATTTAGAGTGATCTGGCGATCGGGGCCGGTTCTTGACACCTCCCCCCCGGCTGTTAGCCTTCTACCCAGACTCCCTAAACGGCAATCTTTCGCCAACCCGCAGCACTTACAGGGCAGTGCCGCTGGTTGTCGGGGTGTTCCGAAGGGGGCTCTCTGCTCCGGCTGGCTGATGCCATCCGGACTGGCAACGTCTTTGCTGCGGTCCGGTGGCCGTCCCGGATCGGAAGCGGTTCGTGACGGCCGATTCGGATCGCGTAGCGTCCGATTTTTTTCTTCCTGGAGATTACAGATGAAGCGTTTCCTCGGTTCGTCGGTTGCGATGGTCGTCGCGCTCGTCGCCATCAGCCTCGTTGGCGGTGAGTCGGGTGCAGTTGCCGGCCAAGGTTGCCATGGCCGCAAGTCGGGCAGCGGTCTGCTCGCCAAGCTCCATGCCAAGAAGGGCTGTCACGGCGCTGCGGCTGCCGAAGCCGCCCCGGCTTGTGATTCGGGCTGCGAGGCTGCCCCGGCTCCGGCTCCGGCCGCTGCTCCCAGCTGCCACGGCAAGAAGCGTGTTGGCCTTCTCGCCAAGCTCCATGCCAAGAAGGCTGCCCGTGGTTGCCACGGCGCTGCCCCGGCCGCCCCGGCCTGCGACAGCGGCTGCGACAGCTGTGGCGATGCCGCCCCGGCTTCGAGCGGCTGCTCGAGCTGTGGCGACTCGGCTCCCGCTTCGAGCGGCTGCTCGAGCTGCGGTGGCGGTGAGATGGTCGAGGGTGGCGCCGTCTCGAGCGGTTGCTCGAGCTGCGGTGGCGCTGCGGCCGAGTACGGCGTCGAGGGTGGCTCGGTCTCCGGCGGCTGCCCGAACGGCGACTGCAGCGGTTCGAGCGTGATCTCCGAGGGCGTGCCGACCCAGTCCGCTCCGGCCGTTCCGGCCCAGGCCGTTCCGACCGAGGCCCCGGCTGCTCCGGCCGCCGTCGGCACCTGAATCGTCCGGCGTTCGCTCCTCGCGTGCCTGCCCTGGGGCACGGGTTGATCGGCGCCGGGATTCAAAGACGGTTCGCAAGAGTCGTCCCAATCCAGACCGGGCCTCCCGCAAGGGGGGCCCGGTTTTTTTTGGCACCTGGTGTGGCGATCCTGCCAACTTTTCCCCGCCGGGCCCCGTACAGTCGCGGGGGCTTTTCTGCCAGACATCGGGGCCCTGCGCCGGGCCTCCTTTTTCCCGGTCTCCCCCTCAGTAGGATGATTCGATTCCGTCGATCTGAGCCCGGCGGCGCCCGCAGGTGTTTCACTCCCATGACTGATCGCCTTCCTCCTGACGAGGCTGCTTCCGGCCCGTCCGGATCCCCACTTCCTTCCTCTTCCGCTGGTGCCATGCCGATCGACATGCCCGCTGCTCCGCTGACCGCTGCCGCGAAGGGATCGTGGACCGGCTTGCTTGCCACGGCAGGGCTGGTGTTCCTCGGTGTGATCCTCCTTGGCGGGGCGGTGGTGCCGTGGTGGCTCTCGGAGCCTTCACGGGTGACTGCGTGGGTGTCGCGTCTTGTCCCCAACCTCCACGGCCGGGTGGAGATGGCGAAGGCGACGTTCACCTGGCTCGGTCCGATCGCCTTCGAGGATGTCGTGGTGGTCCCCGCCAATGGCGCCCGCGAGCCGGTGGTGATCCAGCGCATCGAGGCCTCCCATGGAATCGCCGCGTTCCTGTTCACGGGGGGAGACGTCGGCCATGTGACCGTCGAGGGGCTCCAGACGCATCTCGTCTTCGGCGAGGATCGCAATTCCAACGCCGCCGGCCTGTTCGTCGATCCGAGCGACCCCGACGAGGGCCACCGTCCTCCGCGCAAAACTCCCCTCCGCATGGTGCTCGACATCGTCGATGCCCGCGTCAGGATCGAGGGCCCGTGGTCGCCCGATCCGTGGATCAGCGATCCGATCGATATCACGCTCCGACTCGCCCACACGCCGGCGGGGGATGCAAGCGAATGGAGTCTGGAGCCGACGACGATCCTCGAGGGGGCCGAACTCGAGCCGAGCGTGGCCCAGGGGGTGCTCGCCTACATCGCGCCGGTGTTGGCCGACGCCACGCGGACGAGCGGACGATTCTCGCTCGCGCTCGATGGTGGCACATTCCCGGTGGGAGCGCCGGAGAAGTCGATGTTCTCCGGAAAGCTCACGATGCACGCGGTCGATCTCGGCCCGGGGCCGATGGTGGCGGGGCTCCTCGCGGCGCTGCCGGGGCGAATCCAAGTGCCGACATCGATCCGCATCGCCGACAATTCCCAGATCGCCTTCCAGATGGAAGACCGGCGGATGTGGCACGAAGGGCTCGAGTTCGGCTTTCCGCTGCCGCGTGGCGGGGGCCGTCTCGATCTCACGTCGCGGGGGTCGGTGGGGCTCGACGACAAGGTTCTCGACCTCAAGCTCGCCCTCCCCTTCCCGGCCGACCTTCCCGCCGACCGCCCGATCCTTGCTTCGCTGGCCGGGAAGACGGTGTCGATCGGGATCGGTGGCAAGCTCGGCGAGCCGCGGATCGATTTCGACGGCTCGATCCGCGGGGCGGCTGCCGGCGTGATCGCAGCGACGATCGATCGCCTCCGCACCAAGCCGACGGCCGCTCCTGTTCTTGAGCCGCAGCCAACCACTTCCGCAGCCCCGCGGCAGCCGGCAGTCTCCGCACCGCCGCGGCCGGGCTGGGCCCCCGGGCAGGCCGCTGGTGCTGCCGTCGCCGCTGACGGAGCCACCAACACCGCCGCTAACGGTAGCGAAGCCGATGCGGCGGACGGTGTCGGCGATCAACCCGAGATGCTTGCTCCGCCGTCGCGACCGGGGTGGTCGCCGATCAAGCGTCCTGGTGTGGGGCCGCAGGCAGGCCAGGCATTTTCAAAGGGGGATCGCGGGCCAGCCGGGAGCGTGCCGCCGGCGGGGTTTGCAGCGGGCGACGACGCCCGGCCCTTGGCTGATGGCGGAGAGCCCCCGTCGGAGGAGCAGCCCACGCGGGGTGGGGCGGCGCAGATCATCGACGGGCTGAAGGATCGGCTGGCGCCGCAGATGGCTGATTCGCCGCAGACCGATCGGGGGATCGATCTGGTTGGCGGGCTGATCGAAGAGGTGGCCCGGCGTCGTGCCCAGCGTGCGGCGGCGGAGGGGGCAATCGGCCCGCAGCCTGGGCAGGGAGCTCCGCCGGCGGGTGCTGGTGCTGGGTCTGGTGCTGGGGGACAAGGAGCTCAGGGAGATCCGGCCGCAGCCGGTGCCGCCGGGGCGGGTGCGCCTGGGGCTGGGCCGGCGGGTGGCGGGCCAAGACGTGGTCGGCTGCTGCGCCGGCTGTTGCAGCCGGAGGCGCCACCATCGGCGCCACCGACCGCGCCATCGCCGGGGCCGTGAAAACGGTTGTCGGGGGCCCCTCGTGCAGGCGTCAGATGATCTGCTAAGATTCTGTTGTTCGCGGGCGTAGCTCAGTTGGTAGAGCGCTAGCTTCCCAAGCTGGATGTCGAGGGTTCGAGTCCCTTCGCCCGCTCTT
>JBAWVV010000366.1:0-4620 GCA_037147115.1 Planctomycetia bacterium
TTCTCCCTCAATGGACGTGGCGGAATTCCGCCGTCGCAAACAACGCCTGACAGTAGGCGACGAGACCTAACTCCTCGGCCTCCGCCCCTCCGGCAGGTCGGTCGAGCCCCGTGCCGCGCGCGGCGGTCCGGAAAGCCTCGATCGCGGCGACGTCGCCGGGCCCGGGTCGGCGGCCGAGCGCCATCTCGAAGGCCCGAGCAAAGCGCTCCTCGGAGTTCTCCGTCAGGGTCACCACCCGCTCGGCGAATGCGCGGGCGAGCGACACGACCTCGGGGCTGTTGAGGAGCAACAGACCCTGCGCCGGCACGTTCGTGGCGTCGCGGCGGCCGCTGACGAGTGAGGCGTCGGGGAAGTCGAAAGCGGCCAGGAACTCGGGCAACTGGTCGCGCACGATCGGGAGATAGATCGACCGGCAGAAGTCCGGCTCGCGGCGGAGCGAGGCGACGAGCCGGGCCATCCCCTGCCGATCCTCTCGAACGCGGGCGACTGGCGAGCCGGGCACGGGGGAGAAGTCGAGCTTTCCGGCCACGGCGAGCATCGCGTCGCGGATCGCCTCCGCGTCGAGCCGCCGCTGGTCCATCCGCCAGCGGAGCCGGTTGTCGGGATCGACGGCGAAGTTCGATTCGTCGTGCACGGCGGCGAGACGGTAGGCCCGGCTCGTGACGATCCGGCGCACGAGCTGCTTCACCGACCACCCATCCTCCATGAACACGACGGCGAGGTGGTCGAGGAGTTCTGGATGGCTCGGCGCCATCCCCATGATGCCGAAGTTGTCGGGTGTCGAGACGATCCCTTCGCCCATCAGCTTGAGCCACACGCGGTTGGCCATCACCCGGGCCGTGCGCGGGTTATCCCGGGAGGCGATCCAGAAGGCGAGGTCGAGCCGCCCGCTCCCTGCGGCGATTTTCGTCGGCTCGTCGGGCGCGCAGAGCACCTCCACGAGGCCGCGCGGCACCGTCTCGCCCGGTTGATCCACATCGCCGCGCGCCAGGAGCGGGCTGTCGAGCGGCTGCGGGCGGTCGAGGACCCCCATCACGAGCGATCGCGGGCTGCCGTCCTCGCGAAACTGATCGAGGTCAGACCGGGCGGCCGCCAGTTGGGCGCGGGCGCCCTGGACGCGGAGGAACGTCGCCGCCCCGTTCTGCTCCTTCCCTTCGCGACGGGCAGCCACCGCCTCGCGCGTCGCCGCTTCGGCGCCCGCGGTGAAGTCCTGCACCTGCCGCCCGAGCCGGGCAAGATCGTCGGCCGGGAGCGGCGCGACGGCCGCGGGCAGCCCGGCCTCAGGAGGGAGTTCGATGAGCGTCGACGGATGGACGTTTTGCAGCTGCACTCCGGTGCCGTAGAGCGTCTCGGTGCTCATGAAGATGCCGGCCAGCGCGTGGTAGTCGCGCTGCGTGACGGGGTCGAAGGCGTGGTCGTGGCAGCGGGCGCAGGCGAGCGTGAGCCCGAGCATCGACTGCGACACGACGTCGATCTGCTCGTCGACGACATCCATCTGGAACTGTCTCCGGTCGCGTTCGTTGAGCCCCTTGGGGCCGAGCGCGAGAAATCCGGTGGCGACGATCTTCCGCGCCTGGTCGGCCGGCCCCGAGTGCCGGAGCAGGTCGCCGGCGATCTGTGCCTTGAGGAAGTCGTCGTAGGGCACGTCGCTGTTGAAGGCCGCGATCACCCAGTCGCGGTAGCGCCAGGCCTGGGGATAGGGGAGATTCGTCTCCTTGCCGCTCGATTCGGCGTAGCGGGCGACGTCGAGCCAGTGTCGGGCCTGGCGCTCGCCGAAGCGCGGCGACGCGAGCAGCCTGTCGATCACGCGCTCGAATGCCCCGGGCGACGTGTCCTCGTGGAAGTCGTGGATCTCCTCGGTCGTCGGCGGCAGCCCCGTGAGGTCGAACGTCACCCGGCGGAGGAGGGCCTCCCGGTCGGCGTCGGCAACCGGCTTCACGCCGGCCTTCTCCATCTCCGCGAGGAGGAAGCGGTCGATGTCGCCCGCTGGCCAATCGGCGTCGGCAACCTCCGGCACGGTCGGCAGCGCCGGTTTTTGGAACGCCCAGTGGCGGCGACCGGCGTCGAGATCGGCCTGCCAGGAGTCGGCTCGGGCCGCGGGCGTTTCTGCCGCGACATCGCGGGCCACCGGCAGGAAGGCCGCAGCGGCCAGCAGCACCCGCGCCACTGCCAACCGGCGTCCGTGTGTCATCCGACGGCCCTCGAGTAGAGCGATTCCCATCATCCAAGCAAACAAACGGTCCAAGCAAACAAACGGTCAGGAAGCGGAAAGGTTGCCGCGGTACCCCCGGCCTACCCCCCGGCTGAACGTCGAGGGGGGGCCCAGCGGGGAGAGGAAAGCCTTGATCTCTCGGGGACAGGAAGGCTTCCTGAGCACCGCTCACCAAAGAAAGATATGCCGCACGGGTCAGGAAAGCGTGAGCACGCTCCCCAGGGAAAGTCCCTGCTCATCCCCAAGCCGTCTCGCTCCTCCCCCCCTTCCCGTTCTCCGATACACGAGCCGAAAAGGGCCACCCAGCGCGGCGGTTGCTGACGGGGGAGGGATGCGTACCGCGCGGGGCCGGGGCTGAAAATTCCAGACTGTCACTCCCCCACAACCTGATAGAGTGCGGCGGTCATTATCGGGGAACGGCGGGTTGATCCCGCACCCGCATGCCCTGACATCTGACCTCGGAAGACGAGTTGCCATCGCTTCGCGTGCGAAGCGGTGTCTGAGCGGAGGCCGATCGATGATTGATCACTGCTCGCTTTCAGTCGTTCCGAATCGCCAGTCACGTCGAAACTTTTTCGGCTGCTCGTCGTGTGTGGACCCCGATCCGTCTTTCTCTTTCCGAGAGCAGCACTTCATGCGCTTGAGTGCATCGCTTTTGCAGCGTTTTCCGAGTCTTGCGGCCCTAACTGCCCGTGGCCCAAGTCGTTTCTTGAGTCTCTGACCGGCTGATGATCAGCCGCCGATAGCTCGCGACCACTGCCCAATTATTCACGATAGGATGAATCATGTCGAACCCGTGGCGCGACGTCTATCCAATTGAATTCTGGGATGAAATGGTCGGTAAATACCGGTCCGGAGCCCTGGAATCTTCATCGGCAACGGTCGGTCGCTGGATGCGATCCGTGTTCAAAACAGGGAGGGTGCTCCCCCAGCAGATCGAACGGATTACGAACACCCTGCGGGATTACCACAACGTCCCGAAGGATGAAATAAATAATTTCCAGACTCGCATCGGATACCTGCGGAGCATTCACCACGACTCGGTCGAATACTGCAACAAGTACGAAATCAACAAGACCGTCAAGGAAAAGAAGAAGACCGCTGAAGACACTTTCACATCGATGGACGCGTATGTCTGGTCGATCGGTCGGCGGGCGTTGCGGAAGGCAGACTACATTGAGGTGATTCAGAAGTTCTGCACGACAAATTCGTTGAGTGACCCGACAAAAATGCTTCAATACCTCAGAGACACCCGTCATCAAGTCGATGCGTTTCAGCACCTCCAAATGGGATGCCGCATGGAAAAACTTGATCCCTTCCACCGCTCTTTCGAGTTGCATGTCGACGCGGATAAGAACATGAGGGGATTTTTTGGCACCCCCATGGTTGAAGCATTCGGTAGATGGATTGGAGCGATAACAGACGATGGCGTGAACAACGATAACTCCAACCTCTCGCCTCCCGAGAAGCATTTTTTCGTATGGCTGGAAACACATGAGCTGACGAAGGGCGGCGAATGGGGCGGATCGATGGAATCTTGGAAACCGAAGAGCACGAAATCGGTGAAGTATCGAGACACCGCGACGGACACCGGAGACAAGTGGTGGCATTGGCTGTGCTCCGAGAAAAGCGGCGCCCTGTACGAGTTGGATTTAGAAAGCTTGAGCACTACGCTTTTCAATACCAACAACGGAAGCACGAAACCGGGTGACGAAGGGTTCAAGACGTATGCCTATGTATGGGCAGAAAGTGGGGAGCTCTTGGCGGGTGTTCACAAGGCAGGCAGCGTGCACCATTCATCGTTTGAGGCCGGCAAGAAGGTGCGTTGCGCCGGTATGATCGCCGTGAACGATGCTGGCAAGGTTACTATGGTAAATTCCAACAGCGGTCACTACCGGCCGACGAAGCAACAACTCACCCTTTTCGTTGAGTGGCTGAACAGGCGAGGAGTATTTTCCAACGAAGCGCTCATAGGAGAGGGGAGCGACAAAAAGATCCCCGTCGCAGAGTTTCTGCGCCTGCAAGAGATTAAGCAAGTTAATAAACAGTTTAAGCAAGTGAAAAAGATGCTGGAAAAGAAGCTGCTAGATTTCGGGTTGTGATCGTCAAGACGAGAAACGCCTGGCCCTGCTCCAAGACCAGCCGTATCCCGGCCCCGGAGGCAGAAACGTGGCTACCGCCAGGAACTCGGGATGCTGTCGGTATCGTAACCGTTCACGGGGCGGGGAGCAGTGACGGCGACTTTCGGCCGGCCATGTGGGCCTCGACAGCCTCGGTGACGTAGGCGAACACGTTCCGTTTCTGGAGCCGACAGGTTTCGATCACCGTCAGGGCCCGTTCTACGAACCGGCTGCCCTTGGCACTTTGGGTGCCGAAGCAGAGTTTTCGCCAGATGACCGCATGCCGCA
>JBAWVV010000367.1:0-4618 GCA_037147115.1 Planctomycetia bacterium
CGAGCAGCCGGCCGATCTCGTCTCCACCGGTGCGGTCAGCTTCCATCCGCAGGCTCGCGCTGCCTTTCGCGGCGGTCGTCTCGCTGGCCGTGACGAAGCCCTCGACGACGATTGGAGCGTGGCCTTCTGGTTCCGTAGCGACGTCCCCCCCGAATCACGCCCCGTGGCCGCCTACCTTTTTTCGCGCGGACCGGCCGGGGCGGCCGGTGCCCCGGGCGACCACCTCGGCCTCGGTGGCAGCGCTGTGCCGGGCGGTGCCGGAAAGCTGATTCTCTTCGACGGCAATGACCGCAACGGGCTGCTGGTTGGGCAGACGGTCGTTCCTCCCGGCACGTGGAATCATGTCGTCCTCGTCCGGCGCGGAGAGGAGGCGACCGTGTGGCTCAATGGGCAAGAAGAGCCGGAGTTCGACGGCACGCTTGAGGTGACGGCGGCTGACTCGCGGGAGTTTTTTATCGGTGCCCGCAGTGATACGTTTGCCCCGCTCGCCGGTCGGCTCGCGGAGGTGGCGCTTTTTGACCGGGCGCTCGAGGCGCGTGAGGCCGCGGCGCTGTTCGCCGCGAGCGGGCAGAAGCCGGGTGAGCCGCAGCCCGCGCCTGTGGCAGACGACGGCCCGCGGAGCCCGGAGGAGACGCGTCTCGGGATCCGCGTGCCCCCGGGGTATCGAGTCGAGCTTGTCGCCAGCGAGCCGGAGGTCCTCGATCCGGTCGCCTTCGACTGGGACCAGCAGGGGCGGCTGTGGGTGGTGGAGATGGCCGACTATCCCTCCGGCATGGATGGCAACGGCGCTCCCGGTGGCCGTGTCCGCCGCCTTGAAGACACCGACGGCGATGGCCGGTATGAAACGTCTGTCCTGTTTGCCGAGGGGCTTTCTTTTCCCAACGGCATCGCCGTGTGGCGCGACGGCGTGATCGTCACCGCCGCGCCGCAGATCCTTTTTCTCGCCGATGAAGATGGCGACGGGGTGTGCGATCGTCGCGAGGTCCTCATCGAGGGCTTCATGGAGGGAAACCAGCAGCTCCGCGTCAACGGCCTCCGCTTCGGCCTCGACGGCCTGCTGTGGTGCGCCAGTGGCGGCCATCATCCCGGCCACGGCACCGAGACGGTGATCACCTCGCCGCGAAACGGCCGGCAATACACCCTCGGCAGCCACGACTTTCGCTTTCATCCCGATTCGGGATCGGTGTGGATCGAATCGGGCCCGTCGCAATTCGGCCGCAACCGCGACCCCTTCGGCCACTGGTTCGGCACGCAAAACGCCAATCCGCTCTGGCAGTGGGTGATCCCCGAAGCTGCGGCGGCCCGCAATCCCTTTGTCGCTCCGGAGCAGACGACTCATCACGTCGTCGGCGCCAACAGCCCGCCGGTGCGCCCAGCGAGCACTCCGGAGAAGCGGTTTCATTCGTTCGAGCAGTCGGGGCGCTATACGTCGGCCTGCGGGAGCACGATCGACAGCAACGGGACGCTCTTTGAAGCTGGGCCTGGCACGCTTCACGCCTTCACCTGCGAGCCGTTCCACAACCTCGTCCAGCACAACGAGCTCATCGACGACGGCGCGAGCTTTTCGGCCCACTGGCCCGAGGACGAGGGTCCGACCGATTTCTTTGCTAGCGACGATCGCTGGTGCCGACCGGTGATGTCGCGGATCGGGCCCGACGGCGCGCTCTACGTCGCCGACATGTATAGGGCCATGATCGAGCATCCCGACTGGCTGCCCCCCGAGGGACGCGCTGAGATGCTGCCGAAATACCGGCTCGGCGACGACCGCGGCCGGATTTGGCGCGTCGTCCGTACCGACGCACCCCCCGCTCGTTTTCCGGCGGCCGTGGTCGCGGCGCAGACGCCGGCCGAACTCGTCGCGCTCGTGGAAAGCGGCAACACCTGGCAGCGCGACCATGCGATGCGGCGCATCCTCCACGAGTCGGACGCGGCGTTTCAAAAGGCGGCCGCGACGCTGCTCGTTGGCGTCGTGCGCTCCGCATCCCGACCGGAGGCACGCGTGCAGGCGATCGCGACGCTTGTGCGGATGGACAAGTTCCCGGCAGATCTCGCCCTTTTGGCGCTTGCCGACCCGCACCCGCGCGTTCGCGAGGTGGCGATAACGCTTGCGCGGGAGAGCCGGTCGCCGGAGGTGCGCAAAAAAGTCTGCTCGCTTGCCACTGACCCCGATGCGAAGGTCCGCCTCCAGGTAACGCTGCTCTGCGGCGAATGGCCTGATCCGGAAGCTGGCGCGGCCCTCGCGGCGATCGCGGTCAGCGACCATGCCGATCCGCTCTTCCGCTCGGCGGTGATGACGTCGGCGCTAGCGCACGCCGAGACGCTTTCGCGGGCCATCGCTGCGGCCGCGCCAGAGGTGGCCGCGGTCTACCGCGAGTCGATCCTCCGCATGGCCGTCGGCCAGGGGCGACCAGCCACCGTCACGGCGCTGCTGGCTGGGGCGCTGGCGGCGCCTCAGGCGGCCCGTACGAGCAGCCTCGATCCGCTCCTTGCCGACATGCAGCGCGTTGGCGTCGATCCGTGGGGGATGAACGTCGCCGCGGCGACGCTTGCCGGGCTCGATCGGGAGCTCGAGCGGGCTGCGACGCAGGCCTCCGAGCCGGCAGAGCAACCGGAGATCCGCTTGGCTGGCGCCCGGCTCCTCTCTCGCACCGGGAAGACGCGCGATCGCGCGGTCGCGCTGCTCGCCGGCTGGCTCGTGCCCCAAGTCGACCCCGACGTACAGGCAGAGGCGATTGAGGCTCTGGCCCGCTCGGGCGCGGCCGGCGTGGCGGGGGCGTTTGCCGAGGCCTGGCCGGCGCTGGGGCCGGTCTCGCGGACCCGCGCCGTCGATGCCTGGCTGTCGCGGCCCGAGTGGATGGCCGATCTTCTCGACCGGGTCGAGAGCGGACTTCTCGCTCCGGGCAACCTCTCCCTCCAGCAGCGCGACAGGCTCCTCGGCTCACCTGACGGCACACTTGCCGCCCGGGCCAAGACGCTCCTTGCCGGTGGCGAGAGCGCAACCCGGAAGGATGTCGTCGCCCGGTATCGGGTGGCCCTCGAAGGCGACGGCGATGCCACCCGTGGCCGCGACACCTACTTGCGGGTCTGTGCCGCCTGCCATCGCCGGGGTGAGTACGGCCACGACGTCGGCCCGAACCTCGCCACGGTGATCGAGCACGCCCCGGAGCGACTCCTCGCGAACATTCTCGACCCGAATGCCGACATCCAGCCGGGCTTTCAGGCTTCGACGTGCGTGCTCGAGAGCGGCGAGGTAGTGGCCGGGCTGATCGCCGCCGAGACCGGTGGCAGCGTGACGATGAAGCTCGCCGACGGCACGGTGCGGAACATCGCCCGAGCCGAGATCGACGAGCTCGTGACCTCGAATCGCTCGTTCATGCCAGAGGGGGTGGAGGAGACGGTTACGGTCGAGCAGATGAGCGACTTGCTTGCCTACCTGCGCGGCGCGCTGTGAGCCTGAGAGCGTAGGGAGCGCCGGGGGAAGCTGGAGCGGTTGCACGGGCCGTAAGGATCACACCACCCGGAGCCCGTTCAACCGCGCGTGAAGACGAGATCGCCCGTCTTCAATGGGTGATGGTCGACGAACGGGGCAAGAAGCATTGGTCCTGGCATCAGAGGTCTCCGCGTTGCTACCGCTTCACGGAAGCGAGATCACTCTCGTCGAACGTCCTGATGGCGACCTCAATCGTCGTCCAGGGCCTGAAGCGAGCGTCGCACCTCGCGGAGTCGGGCCAGCGTCTCGGGCGTGCGCAAGCCGGGGTATTCCTCCATCAAGGCCACGACATCGGCTAGGTCATGCTGCCGTTTACTGGAACGGCGGCGGGGCTCGGCGGCGGCTGCTAATTTGAGCACGATCAGGTCGGCCGGAGTCGCCACCCGCATCTGCAGGCCATTCGCGAGATCGGTCAACTCCGCATGGGAAACGGCCTCGGCGATCCCCACGTCTTCGGCGGAAAACTGCACCGCCGTCCGCAGGCCGCTTGGCCCGGTGGGGGGGGCCCGCCAGTTGTCGCTGTGCTCGTGGCGACCCGTGTGATCAAAGCCGGCGGCAAGTAATGCGTCCCTCGGCACATCGGCAAACCGCGGCACCGCGACGTCGATGTCGAGTGTTGTGCGAGGCTCCGTCGTGCGGATCTGAAGCGCCACCCCGCCGATCAATGCATACGCCACGCCCGTCCGGTTGAGGAGTTCGGCCACGAGGCGGAGCGGCCCTTCCTTCGTATCGTTCGGATCGATGCCCATTGTTTCGGCCCAGAGGGAGTCGAGGCAAAAGCCGGCCGCCAGGCGGCTCTGGACGGTGTCAGGTGCGGTGCTCATGATCGCGGGTGATGATCGCGGGTTCGTACGCTGTGAAAGTGCCATCCATGGAATCATACCGAGGAAAGGCCGCGCCATGGAGCGTCCGGATGCCTGCCGCTCTCTCCGGAGCGCTGCCGTCGTCCGCGATGTCGACGACCCGGAGGCGGAGCGCTACCTCGTCGAGTCGAGCGGCATCGGCAAGTGGCACGAGGAGTACGGGCAGCGCTATAGGTATTGGGGGCCGGAAACATTCGATGTCGAGGGGCGACTCGTCTTCCGCTACGACTTCCCCCGCCCGAGCCGGCGGATCTACCTCAAGGCC
>JBAWVV010000368.1:0-4582 GCA_037147115.1 Planctomycetia bacterium
ACCGATCAGATCGCGCCGCATGCCTGCCCCTCCATGACAACCTTGAACAACGGCCGTGCCCTTCCAGGCACCACCCGATCGAGCGTTGAGAGCCCCAGATCCCGAGTCTCCAGATCGTTGCAGCCGTGTCAAACTTTTTTGTAAGAATGCGCGCAAACGCTGGCGAAAACTGCAGGGCGCGAGACGATCCTCGGCCCAGGGAAGGCATCCCTGGAGCCTGCGCAGGGGGGGCGGCGACCCCCGCCGGCGTGGCCTCTGGACGACCGCAATCAGGCGAGGTCGCGGTCCTGGAAGAGGACCAGCGCTACCAGTAGCGCTACGGCCGAGTAGAGCGCCGAGTAGAGCGCCGCCCACCCCAGATAGCTCCACGGCACCGGCACGCCGCCGACGACGGCGGCTTCGATCGTGAAGTGTTCGAGCACCGGGAGGATCGTCGCGAATAACTGCCCGACGAATCTCACGATCGCAAACTTGCCGACGCTCGACTGGACAATCAGCGGCACGAGGTGGCCGAGGGCATAGACCGTGAAGCAGATGATGAGGTTGGGCACCATCCCCAGCCGCGTCGAAACCGCCAGGCTGACAGCCGCCAGGAGGATCGCCTCGAGGAGGGAGAGAACGAGGCCGGGAACGACGGTGATCATCTCGTCGGCGCAGTCACGCCACACCGGATCCATCTTTCCACCCTCGCGGGCGTCGTAGACGACCTTGAGGCTCGTCGTCGCCATCAGAATCGTTCCCAACACGAGGAACACCAGAAGGGCGACGAGAACGAGGCCGACGAACTTCCCGAGAACAAACTGCCACCGGGTCAGCGGTTTGGAGAGGACCGTGAGGGCCGTCCGGCCTTCGATCTCATCGGCCACCGCGACGCTCGCCGTCCAGACCACGACCAGCAGCGCGAGGACCTTGATGAGGGTCAGGCTGCTGTCCTTGAGCATCTTCACGTCTTCGCCGAACGTGTTGTAGGGGATGACGATGAACGCCAGCAGCAGCACCGCTCCGAGGATCAGCGCCACGGCGAACACCGGCTGGCCGATCGCTTCTTTCGTTGTCGCCGAGGCGACCGCGGCCATCCGCCGGGGGATGAGCCGGAAGAGGGCGTAGGCCAAGCTGATCGAGAGGATGGTGATCGTCGTCCAGGGGAGGATCCCCACCTGGGGGTTCTCCGGCACGAGCCGGGCGCGGACGGTGAGGTCGACCGGGGCGGTGCCGGCGTTGCTGACCTCGATCCGTGCCTTTTGGCCGATGAAGGGATTCGGCTTGTTCGTCTCGTCGCCCCGCTTCCACTCCCACGATGTGCCGGGGAGGACCTCGATGTCGGCCTGCTTGGCCAGCGCGAAGCCCTCGATCGGCTGCTGCGTGCGGACGATGAGCGACTGGGCGGCGTCAAGCTCCAGCGTCTCGATCTCCTGCGGCCGGAGGTTGAGTTCGAACTCCTCGAGCGTGGCACCGGCCGGAATCGACAGGCGCTGCTCGAAACGGTCGGCCGACGACAGCCGCGCCAGCGAGCGGCCGATCTGCGCTAGCGGCACCAGTGGGGTGAAGGCGAGGGCCACCGCCGACAGCGACAGCAGGAGCCAGGCGAACGGGCCGGCGAAGCCGTCGCCAAGGCTCGCGCGGGCCTCGGCGGCAGCGCGCGGCTGCACGACCCGCAAGCCCGCCCAGACGAGCAGAATCACCGCCAGGGAAATCAGCGCCCCGGTGCCCAGCAACCAGATCGGGGGAAGGGCGATCAACCAGCGGTTGGCAAAGAGTGGCGTCATGGAAAGTGGCAGCAGCGGGGGTCGGGCGGGGCAGGGAGAAGGCTGATCGGCAGGCTGGCCGCGGGGACAGATCGGGGATTGTACGGGCGTCGGGCCCGGCCGGTTCCCCGGGAGGGCGGTCGTCAGCCCCCTGGCGACTATTGTGCCTCGGAAGCGGGCTCCAGTGAAGGATCCAGCGGCAACGGGCCGGCGAGGACCGTCGCCCCGGTCCCGTGGAGGGGCCAGCGGGCGAGAACGCGGTGGACGTCGTCGAGCGACAGGCCCTCGATCTTGCGGAGGTCGTCGGCCACGGAACGGTAATCCCCCGAATGGGCCCACTCCGGGCCGACGTCGAAGAGGCG
This sequence comes from Planctomycetia bacterium, assembly GCA_037147115.1. GTDB lineage: Bacteria > Planctomycetota > Planctomycetia > Pirellulales > UBA1268 > QWOP01. The sequence goes on from JBAWVV010000368.1 coordinate 2,108, forward strand.
GCGGCGGGGGCGTTCCCCGAGGAGCACCCACCGTCCGGCGAGCTTGTTGCGGTTTTGTTCGACCTCGCGCTGGTCGAGCCCCTGCTCGGCCGCCTGCCGGTAGATCGTGTCGATCATCGCGAGCAACTCTCCGGCATCCTCCGGATCGCAGGAGAGCTGAGTGGCGAACAGGCCGGCATCGAGGAAGTCTTGGTGGTGGCAGGAGGCCTGTTCGGCCCGGCCGGTGTCGACCATCGCCCAGTAGAGGCGGCTGCCGGAGGTGTCGCCGAGGATCGCCGCAAGGAGTTTGGCGGCAAAGCGGTCGTCGTCGTCGCCGGCCGGGCCGCGCGACATCCGCACGGCATACTCGAGCGTCGACGTCGGGCGCGTGATGCACTCGAGCGTGGCGCTCCCGGTTGTCCGCGCGTCGAGCGGGGCGCGGCGCGGCGGGATCGCAATCGGCTCCCAGTCGCCGCACCACTTCCGAGCCGAGGCGACCAGCGCCTCGAAGTCAACGGCGCCGGTGGCGCAGAGGACGATGTTGCCCGGCGAGTAGCGGCGACGATGGTAGTCGCGCATCGCCTCGACTGGCATTCGCTCGATCGACGCGACCGTCCCCAGCACACTTCGCGCCAGCGGATGCCGACCGAAGAACGTCGCCCGGCAGCGGTCGTCGGCGCCGAATGGCGGCTGGTCGTCGTACATCCGGATCTCTTCGAGGATGACGAGCTTCTCGGTGTCGAAATCCTCCTCGCGCAGGGCGGGGCGCATCATCCGCGCCAACAGCGCTGTCACCTCGAGCTGCTGCTCGGGGAGGACCGCCGCGTGGTAGACGGTATCTTCTTCGCTGGTGAACGCGTTGGCGCTGGCCCCCATCCAGTCGAAGCGCCGGTTGATCTCGTCGGCGGAGAGGTCGTGCGTCCCCTTGAAGACCATGTGCTCGAGGAAGTGACTGACGCCGGATTCGACGTCGGTCTCGTCGCGGGCGCCGGTCTTCACGAAGAAGCCAATGCTCGTGGAGAGGGCCGTGTCGGTCACCTCCGCGATCACATCGAGCCCGTTGGGGAGACGCTCATGCAGAAACTTCACGCGGCACCTCCAGCGGTTCCTTGCCCAGCGACACGATCGTCAATCCGGCGGGACGGTTATCCGCCAGCCAGCCCTCCACCGAGGCCACATTGAGCCGATCGTAACGGGCGAGCTCGTCGGCGAGGCTCCGCACCGTCCCGAGGTGGTACCACTGGCGGGCGATCCAAGCCGCCCGCGCCGCGCTCGATTCCTGCTGCATCACCAGCGCGCTTTTCGCCCGTGACTTGACCCGGTCGAGCTCCGCCTCCTCGATCGTGCCGGGGAGGCGATCGATCTCGGCGAGCATGACGTCGAGGGTCTCCTGCGCCCGGGCCGCCGACGTGCCGGAGTAGCAGATCGCCGAGGCGCAGTCGCGGAGCGTGTGGTAGCCGGCCGAGACGCTGTAGCACAGCCCGCGGCGCTCTCGGACCTCCGAAAACAGCCGGGAGCTCGAACCGCCGCCGAGCACCGACAGCGCCGCCGAGGCCTCGTAGGAATCGTCGTGGCGGTAGGGGGGAACCGACCAGGCCAGGGCGATGTGGGTCTGCTGGGAGTCGTGGGAGACGTGCCGGACGCGCTCGCCGCGGCTCAGAATCGGTACGGTCGACGGGTCGTCGGTGTGCCAGTCACCGAACAGGGCCGACACGCGCTCGACGAAGTCGTTCCAGTCGATCCGTCCGGCGACCGCGATGATCATCTCGCGCGGCACGACGTGCGCTGCAACGAACGAACGGACGTCGTCGATCCCGATCGCCTCGACATCGGCGCTGATCCCCTCGGAGGGCATGCCGAGGGGATGCGGGTAGTGGAGCTGACGGAGCGCCGACATGGCGCGGTGGGCCGGATCATCCTCGGTGCCGGCGAGGTTCTGGAGAACCATCTGCAGGGCGTTGTCGAGCTCATCGTCGGGGAGGCGCGGGCGGCGGAGAATGTCGGCGTAGATCGGCAGGGCCGTGGGGAGCTGTCGGGCCACCATGGCGCCGGCGAAGCTCGAATGGCTCGTCGACACCGACTGCGCCCATTGGATCCCGGAGCCCTCGAGGACCTCGACGATCTCGCGGCTGGTGCGGTCGCCGGCGCCGCGGAGCATCATCTCGCCGGAGAGCGTCGCCAGGCCACAGCGGCCGGGGCCGTCATGAATGGCGCCGGCGGGGGTGTGGAAGGCCACGGCCACCGACTCCAGGCCGGGGAGATCCTCACCCAGCAGGACGATGCCGTTGTCGAGTGTGGCGGAGTGGAGGGTTTGTTTCACGGTCTCGGGCGGATGGGGATGGGGGCGAGCGGAGGCGGAAGGAAGCCAGCGGAGGCGGAAGGAAGCGAGCGGAGGCGGAAGGAAGCCAGCGGAAGCCAGCGGGACGCGCCGCTGGGACCACTGTCGGTCCCCCGGCCACCCCCGCTCTTGGCCCCGTGGTCGGCGGCGCCGGCCAG
>JBAWVV010000369.1:0-4577 GCA_037147115.1 Planctomycetia bacterium
GCTGGCGGCAGCGGGGGTGGAGGGGCCGGTTGGGATGGGTGGATAGCATTTTTCGATCGTGGCCGGAGGGCTTCCTTTCGTTGACTCGAAGCGAGGCCCTCTCTATCTTTCGACAGAAGAGGGCTTGGCGGGCTGCTCCGACTTGTCGCTTCGGTCGGGATCGTGCCCGCGGGCCAGGCCGCAACAGGAAGCCAATTCATGCATCGCCACGCCCCCCGCGCGATGGCCCGGACCGCGGGTTTCACGCTCGTCGAGCTCCTCGTCGTGATCGCGATCATCGGAACGCTCGTCGGCCTCTTGCTGCCAGCTGTTCAAGCCGCCCGCGAGAGCGCTCGGGCGACGAGCTGCCGCAACAATTTCAAGCAGATCGGCCTGGCGCTCCACCACTACCACGACCACACCCGCCGCTTTCCTTCCGGCTGGACCGGTGTCGATCGCCCCGCTGGCGCTGCCACCGACGAGCTCCCCGGCTGGGGTTGGGCGAGTGAACTGCTCCCCCAGATCGAGCAGTCGAGCCTGTTTGAGCGGATCGATCGCCGCCGGCCGGTATTCGATCCAGCCAACTCGGCCCTCCATGCCGACGTCCGCAAGGCCTTTATCACTCCCTTCGCCTGTGCCTCCGACACGCGCAGCCCAACGGAGAAGGATGGCTGTTTCACGATTGGTGCCGACGATGATGAGTCTCATGCCGGCCACCATGACGAGGTCGTGGATGGTGGCCATCTTTCCGCGCTGTGTGATGTTGGGAAGTCGAACTATGTCGGTGTCTTCGGCACGCTTGAAGTCGACGATGCCCCGGCCGCCGGCGATGGGATGTTCTTCCGCAACAGCCGCCTGGGCATGAAGGACATGCTCGACGGCTCGAGCCAGACGCTCGTCGTGGGCGAGCGCAACTCGAAGCTTGGCGGCAGCACCTGGACCGGGGTTGTGCAGGGGGCCAAGTCGGCCCTGCCGCGTGTCGTCGGCGTGGCCGATCATGCCCCCAACGATCCCCATCACCACTTCGACGATTTCTCGAGCAACCACCCCACCGGGGTCAATTTCCTCCTCGGCGATGCCTCCGTCCGGCGCTTCGACAACTCGATCGACGTGATCGTCTACCAGTCGTTCTGCACCCGGGCTGGCGGCGAGTCGGCGGGCGTGCCCGACTGACGCCCTTTTGGGTTGGGCCGGCGGCCAGACGATCAATCGCCCCCTTTTTTCGCTCCCCCGTTACAACCACCCCACCGCTGCGGTTTGCCTCTCGTGGACATATTCAGTCCCCGAGGAGCCAGCCGTGATCGCCCCGGTCAAGATTCGTCGCCCGTTGAAGAGTCGGGTCGCCTCCCCTGCTGCGGCCGCGGTTGAACGGGCCTCCGACGCAGTCGCGACCGAACAGCGCAGGGCCGCTCTTCGGGCCCGCCGCCAAGCTTTTTTTGTCCGCAAGATCGACTACATTCCCTGCCGGCAGTTCCTCGCCCCCGAGGCAGAGGCCCTCGCCTCGACCCCCCCGGCGAGTGCTCCGGCCCGCCCTACTGCCGAGCCCTCTGGCAGGATCGACTCTTACCTTGCCGGTCTCTACGAGACCCGCCTTCTTTCAAGGGAAGAGGAGCAGTATCACTTCCGGCGGATGAACTGGCTTCGCTTCCGTGCCGCCTCAGATCGCGGCCGGTTCGACGAAAAGCGGGCCACGGCCCGGCAGATCGAGGCGGTCGAGGCACTGCTCTCGGCTTCCGAGGTCGAACGGTCGATCCTGATCACGTCGAATCTGCGGCTGGTCGTCTCAATAGCGAAGAAGTTCGTGACCGTCGATGACCTGTTTGACGAACTCGTGGCCGAGGGGAACGTGGCCCTGATGCGGGCCGTTGACAAGTTCAACTTCGCTCTCGGTAATCGCTTCAGCACCTACGCCACCTACGCCATCCAGCGGCACTTCTTCCGCATCTCCCATCGGGGGCGGCAGCAGCGGCGCCGATTCACGCCGGCCGACGAGTCGCTCCGCTCAGTCCCTGCTGCTGAGCCGGCCCAGGGCTGCAATTCGGTGCAGATCGATCAGCTCAAGCAACTGTTCGCGCAGTTTCTGGGGCAACTCGAGCCGCGCGAGCAACAGATCGTGGTCGCTCGTTTCGGCTTCGATGGCCGGGCCCCGCGTACGTTCCGCGAACTCGGTGCGGAGATGGGGGTTTGCAAGGAACGAATCCGCCAGATTCAGACCCGCGCGATGGAGAAGATCCGCGGCATGGCGACCGAGGCCAAGCTCGAGCAGACCGTCGGCGATTGGCTCTGAATGGGTGTCGACAGAAGCGGAGGCTCGCAGGATGGCACGAAGAGTGCTCGTGATCGGTGCCGCTGGCGGAATCGGTTCGGCGCTCGTCCGCCGCCTCGTCGCCTCAGGCGGAAAAGTTTTTCTCGCCGGCCGGGATGCCTCGCGGCTGGAGTCACTCGCCGCCGAACTCGGCATGCCGTGGGGCACCGTTGATGCGACCGACCCTGACGCGATCGACGCCCTCGCCGATCGGGCCGCGGCCGAGCTTGGTGGGCTCGATGGGCTGGTGAACTGCGCCGGCTCGATCCTCCTCAAGCCCGCTCATTTGACGTCGACCGCCGATTGGCAGGCCACGATCGCCACGAATCTCACCTCCGCCTTCGGGTGTGTCCGCGCGGCAGGTCGGCTGATGAAGGGAGAGGGGGGCTCGGTCGTTCTCGTGTCGAGCGCCGCGGCACGGGTCGGGCTTGCCAACCACGAGGCCATTGCCGCCGCCAAGGCAGGAATCATCGGCCTGGTCCTCTCGGCGGCGGCCACCTACGCCAAGCAAAAGGTGCGCTTCAACGCCGTCGCCCCGGGGCTCGTCCGCACGCCCCTCTCCAAGGGCTTGCTGTCGAGTGAGCTCGCGGAAAAGGCCTCGGTGGGGATGCATCCGCTCGGCCGGCTCGGCGAACCAGACGAGGTCGCCGCGGCGATTGACTGGTTTCTCGACCCCGCCCAAGGGTGGATCACCGGGCAGGTGCTGGGGATCGACGGAGGGCTGGCCGATCTGCGGGGCAGGGCCTGATCGAGTCGATTGAAACTGGCTGAAATTGGCCTTGTTGTGCCGATTCTGCCGGCCCGGGGCTCCTGAAACGCCCTCCGAATGCTCTTCGCCACAGACGGGAGGGGTGCTTTTCGTCGCGGCGAGAGGGTATCCTTCGCCCCATGCCTACAGCAAACAATGGCCACGCCGGTGGGGACGGCGTCGGTTCTTCCAAAGCCCCGACGTTTCGCCTCTGGCTGATGATGGTGCTCGAGTTCGCCATCTGGGGCGCCTGGCTGCCGCTCATCTGGGGCTACATGGGGAAGGACGGCCTCAACTTCTCCTCCTCGCAGCAGGCGTGGGTGGGAAGCGCCTTCGCGGTCGCCTCGATCGTCGGCATCTTCTTCTCGAGCCAGTTCGCCGACCGGACGTTCGCCGCGGAGAAGTTCCTCTCCTTCAGCCACCTCATCGGCGGCCTGGCGATCCTCGGCATGTACTTCGTGAAGGACTTCCCCACGTTCTTCGGCCTGATGCTCGTCCACTCGCTGTTCTACGTGCCGACGATCTCCGTCACCAATTCGCTCGCGTTTTCCCACATGAAAAACGCCGAGAAGGAATTCGGCTTCGTCCGCATGGGCGGTACGATCGGCTGGATCCTCGTCGCCTGGCCGCTGTACTTCATCCTTCAGGGGAAGACCGGCGCCGACGCCGTCGCCGCCAGCCGCAACATCTTCCTCATCTCCGGCGTGCTCTCGCTCGTGCTGGCCGGCTACTCGCTCTTCCTCCCCCACACGCCGCCGAAGCCGGCAGCCCCTGGTGACGGGGGCTTCGCGTGGTTGAAGGCGGCCAAGTTCCTCGCCCGCCCCTATCTCCTCGTGCTGTTCATCGTGACGTTCATCGACGCGGTGATCCACAACGGCTACTTCGTGATGGCCGGCGACTTCCTCGGCAGCCCGGCTGTGGGGATCAAGCCGGAATGGATCATGCCGGTGATGAGCATTGGCCAGGTGGCGGAGATCGTCACGATGGCGTTCCTTGGCACCGTGCTCGCGAAGCTCGGCTGGAAGACGACGATGATCCTCGGGATCCTCGGCCACGCCGCCCGGTTCGGTGTCTTTGCCTTCTTTCCGCAAAACACGGCCGTGATCATCGCCGTCCAGGTGCTCCACGGCATCTGTTACGCCTTCTTCTTCGCCACGCTCTACATCTTCATCGACGCCGCCTTCCCCAAGGATGTTCGCTCGAGTGCCCAGAGCCTCTTCAATCTCCTCGTCCTCGGCCTCGGGGATCTGGCAGCGAAGTGGCTCTTCATTCCGCTCCAGGACAGCCTCAAGACCGATGCCGGCATCGACTACCAAAAGCTGTTCCTCGTGCCGGCGCTGATGGCGCTGGCCGCTGCTGTCCTCCTCCTCCTCGCCTTCTGGCCGCCGCGCCGTTTCGACGACGCCGACATCGCCAGGGACGATCACGGGACCGAGTCGCCGAACATCACCTGACGGCGTGGGCTGGCGGACGCGGGGGCTTCGTCAAACGTGGCTTCGGGTCGCCAGTACCCCGTCGCCGGGCTACCCAAAGGCCATCCGTGGC
>JBAWVV010000370.1:0-4528 GCA_037147115.1 Planctomycetia bacterium
TGGGGTCGAGCGGCGCCGGGAAGATCAGCGTCTCCGGCGGCGACTTCGATCAGCTCGTCGCTTCAGGCACCGGGGAACTCGGGATCTCCGCCGGCTCGTTCAAGACGGTGACGGTCAACGGCTCTGGCGCGATCGACGTCCGCGGCGGCAAGTTCAGCGTCGGATTGGGATCGAGCGGCGCCGGGAAGATCAGCGTCTCCGGCGGCGACTTCGATCAGCTCGTCACTTCAGGCACTGGGGAACTGGGGATCTCCGACGGCTCGTTCAAGACGGTGACGGTGAGTGGTGCCGGTGCGATTGACGTCCGCGGTGGCAAGTTCGGAGTTCTCTCCAGCAGCGGCGCTGGCGCGATCGATGTCCGTGGCGGCAAGTTCAGCATCGGGCTGGGATCGAGCGGCGCGGCGAAGATCAGCGTCTCCGGCGGTGACTTTGATCAGCTCGTCGCTTCAGGCAGCGGGGAACTCGGGATCTCCGACGGCTCTTTCAAGACGGTCTCGGTGAGTGGTGCCGGTGCGATTGACGTCCGCGGCGGCAAGTTCGGAGTCCTCACCAGCAGTGGCGCAGGCGCGATCGATGTCCGTGGCGGCAAGTTCAGCGTCGGATTGGGATCGACCGGCGCGGCGAAGATCAGCGTGAATGGGGGCGACTTTGATCAGCTTTTCACTTCCGGCACAGGTGACTTGGGGATCTCCGACGGCTCGTTCAAGACGGTGACGGTCGTCGGCTCCGGCGCGATTGACGTCCGCGGCGGCAAGTTCGGTGTCCTCACCAGCAACGGTGCTGGCGGGATCGATATCCGTGGCGGCAAGTTCAGCATCGGGCTGGGATCAAGCGGCGCGGCGAAGATCAGCGTTGCGGGGGGCGACTTCGATCAGCTCGTCGCCTCCGGTTCGGGTGATCTCGGGATCAGCGACGGCTCGTTCAAGACGGTGACGGTGACCGGCTCCGGAGCGATCGACGTCCGTGGTGGCAAGTTCACCGTGCTCTCCTCGAGCGGTGCTGGGAAAATCGACATCGCCGGGGGGAAGTTCAGCGTCGTCAACGTGAGTGGCGCCGGGAAGATTGATGTCACCGGGGGAAAGTTCAACACGCTCAACGCCAGTGGCTCAGGGGGCATCGATATCCGCGGCGGGTCGTTCAAGGTGGGAGTCAACGCCACCGGCTCGGGCAACAAGATCAACGTCGCCGGGGCGGACATGGTATCGCTGCGCAACTCCGGCGCCGGGTCGACGATCACCGTCAGTGGCACCCGCTTCGAATCGATCACCAACGACGCTGACAATGTCTCCCTCGCGGTCGTCGGTGACACCGGGAGCAACGCGCTGATCAACAGCGGTAATGATGTCACGCTCTCGTTCGCGGCTGGGGACGGCGACGACGTGTATGTCAATGACGGCCGCGGCGATGGCAACCATGGCAACCGGGTGGCACTCACGATCGATCTCGGCGCCGGTCGCGACCGGTCGGTGCTCGGAGGCACATCCCTGACCGGCTCGATCGCTGGTGGGACAGGGGACGACACAGTCCTGTTTGTCGGTGGCGTGACCGGCTCGCTGGCCCTCGTCGAGGCGGCCGATCTCGATACCGACACGCTCGACTTCTCGTCGCTCTCGGCCGTCTTCGGCGGCGGTGTGACCGTCGATTTCGCCCTGACGACGACGCAGGTCGTGAAGTCAGGCCTGTCGCTCACACTTTCAAGTGCGAGCGGTTTTGAGGACGCCGTTGGCTCGAGCGGTGCCGATATCCTCCGCGGCAATGCCCGCGACAATGCCCTGTTCGGGTCTGATCTACCCGATGATCGGCTCAGTACGGCTGTCACGTACAACGGCCGCGTTCAGCTCGCCTATCTCGACTTCGACAGCGAGACCAACTCATCGGTCGGTGACCACGTCTACACAACTGCCGAGCGAGCCGCGGTCGCAGCCCGCTTGGCTGCCATCTACAGCGCCTTCCACGTCGAGTTCGTTCTCGATGTCCCGGCATCTGGCGATTACGCCACGGTCAAGTTCAACAAGCCGCGGCCTGGCTCCGAGGATTCCGGCGGCTGGGCGTCGCAGGTCGATTTCGGCAACCTGCGCTACGACGGCATCGCCACGGTCGACGTCAACGGCCTTCTCGGCGTTCCTGGGGGGCCGGTGGCGACCTCCGCGACCTTCGTGTCGTCGTCAGCCTGGTTGGCCGCGCATGAACTGGCCCATCTCATGGGGATGCGTCATGCCGATTCATTCGGACCCCCGGGATTCGGCATCGAGGCCCCTCCGGGGAGAGAGGGCTACCTCATCGATCCGGCCTATGTGGGCCCATCAGCGGCCTGGGAGACCGATCGGCACATCATCGAGACGCCCGCTCTGACCGGATTCACGCTCTGGGATCTTGTTGCCGTCCAATTCTTCGGTGAGCGCGAGGCGATCAAGCTCGTCTACAACGAGACGGCGCCGATGACCCCGGACGGGAAGCTATTTGTCGCCGAGCAGGCCTCCCCCCATGGCAGCCGGAGCCAGTCGGGCGCGCAGGAGCTCGTGCCCATTTCGCTCGCGCTTCCCAACACGCTCAACCACGGCCTGAATGCGGGCAAGGATCTGATGGCCGGGGCCGTCAACGTGCTCGGCGAGCTGACTGCCACTGGCGAGCTCGACATCTATCGCATGTCTGGACGGCGCGGCGACCTGCTCAACATCCAGGTGATGTCGGCGGCCCTCGACCGCTACAAGCATTCCTCGTCGGCGCTCGATCTCGATGCCGTGCTCACGGTCTACGACGCGGCCGGGAATGTCGTCGCCTTGAGCGATGACGAATTCGAGACGCACGACCCGAGCATCATCGACCTCGTTCTCCCGGCCGACGGGGTGTATTACATCGAGGTGAAGGGCTTCCACCACGATGACGGTGCCGCTGCGGATACCGGGACGTACGAGCTCTTCCTCTCCCGCTTCGACGCCGCCAGCCGCGATGACGGGGGAGACATCCTCGAGGGGCGTGGCGGGAACGACACACTGGCTGGTGGGCGCGGCGACGACACCTACGTCTTCCAGGGCACAAGCCTGGGGACAGACACGATTCTCGAGGATCTCCGGCTCGAGAAGAGTGGGATCGGAGCCACGGGTTCATCGGACGGACGAGACAGCGGCGACACGCTCGACTTCACCAACTTCGGAGCTGCCGTCTCGATCGACCTGACGTCGACGGCGGTCCAGGTGATCGCCGCCGGGGATCTGTCGCTCCGGCTGTCGTCGGCCGTTGAAAACGCTGATGAGCCGTCGGTGGCGCAGGGCATCGAACGGGTGCTCGGTAGCGCTGTAGGGAACTCGCTTGCCGGCAATGCCCGGGCCAACACGTTCGTCGCGGGGGGCTCGGTCAATACCTTTCAAGGAGCCGACGCTGCCGACACGTTCCAACTCGGCGGCGGATCGAACACCGTCGACGGTGGGGCGGGGATCGACATGGTCACTCTGCCGGGAAGTGCGGCCGATTACACGATCGCGATCAGCGGATCGACCGTCACGATCACGAGCCTGTCGGGGGTCGTCCCGGCAAGTGTGAGCACCCTCACAAGCGTTGAAGTCGTCCGCTTCACCACTGGAGGCACGGCCACGTTCCTGGTGGGGGTCGGGGACGGCTTTGCCTCCGTCCAGGCTGCCGTCCATGCGGCGGCCGCTGGCGACACGATCCTCGTGGCCGCCGGCAGTTACTCCGGCGCGATCGACCTCGACAAGGAGGATCTGACCCTCGTGTCGGCTGCCGGGAGTGCGGCGACGACACTCCTCGGCGCCGGGGCAACCGCTACGGTGGCCGTGTCGGCCGCGGGTGTGACCATCCGGGGCTTCGGAATCGACAATGCCAGCGTCGCCAGAGGCACCGCGATCCTCATCCGCAGTTCGGCCGCTGCCACGATCGACGGCAATATCATCCGCAACGCCGAATCCGGTGTCGCGCACGTCGACGACGGCGGTTCGGCCGGGGCTTCGATCACCGGCAATACGTTTGCAAGCACCGTGCAGTCGGGCATCGCCGGCACCGTGAAGCTCACGCTTGCGGCGCTGTCGGCGAACACGTTCCGCACCTCTGTCGAGGCAATCAACCTCGGATCGGGGGTGTCGCTCGTTGGAAACGCCCTCGATCGGGCCGGGATCTTCGCGCTCCTCGATGCCCAGACGCTCGACCTCTCCGGCGGGGTAGCGATCGTCGACTCCCGGTCGAGCACGACCTACGCGGTGGCCGTGCCGAGCGTCGCGGAGCATCTGCAGGTGGTGGGTACGGTGCCGACGACGGGGCTGACCGGATCGGCATCGTTCTCGGTCGTCTCCGGGGTCGACGCCAACCTGTTCCAGCTCGATGGCACGACCGGCGTGCTGCGATTTGCAAGCCTGCCGAGGTACACGGCCCCGGCTGACGTCGGTGCCGACAATGTCGCCGAGGTGATCGTGCGGGCCACCGACGGCACTCGCAACGTGGTGACGCGGTATACGGTGAGCGTGGTCGACGTGAACGTCGCCCCGGAGTTCGCCGCGGCCACGAGGGTCATCAACCT
>JBAWVV010000371.1:0-4525 GCA_037147115.1 Planctomycetia bacterium
CCGATGCCCCCGTAGCCACCGAAGAGTGTCGGCAGCGACCGACGGCACTGTCAAACGGCAGCGGGCCCGGAGGCACACTCAGCGGGGCCCCGGGTTGCCCGCCGCCTGGCCGCGACGGCGGTAGAACAGCCATGCCGCGATGGCTGCAACGAGGGCGGCGTTGAGCCACAGGAGCCACGGTCTCCCGGATTGATCCTTGGGCGCGCCGGTTGGTCTGCTCTCCAGCGTTGCGGGATGGATCTTCTGGCCGGAGACGCGTGCAAGATCGTCCGCTGCTGTTCGTCGCTGGGGAACATCCGGGGGGAGATTCGACGCCAAGATCTTTTCGAAGTATCCCTTGGCAGCGACCCTGTCCCCCGCCATTTCCGCGGAGACTCCCAGCGCCTTGAGGAATGAGGCCGTACTGTTGTGATCCGGAAAGCGCTCGACGAAGGCGATCATCGCCGCCGTCGCCTCCGCCTTCATCGCCTTATCCGTCCGACCGGCACCCTGCAATTCGACGATCGCGTTCGACAGGAACATCGGATTGTCGGAGGCATGCGGAAGTGCCTCTGCGGCTCTGCGACGCCAGCGGATCGATCCCGCGTAGTCTCCTGTCAGGAACATCGGCCCGGTGATGTGCTCGAACAAGATCAACGGTGCGGTGGTGTGCCTCGGATAGGTCTTGGCGAAACGCACGATGCGTTCGAAGCCTTCCTCGTCCTTCCCCTGATCGATCAGCAGTTCGATCCGCTTTCGCTCGGCCTCGTAGATGTCGTCGGTCTGATCGGGCGGGAGATCAGAGGGACTAGCAAACACCGCATCGGGGGCGGGGACCGTGGCCAACACCGCCTCCGCCTCATCCGCTCTTCCGACGCTCGAAAGGATCTCTGCCAACCGCATTCGGCATGTCAAAGTCAGGAGCGGATCCGCGGCAAGGGCGAGCCCTCGTTCGAAGGCGTCAATGGATTTGTCGGTCTGGCCAAGCTTCGCCGTCAACTCACCGACGGACACGAGCACGCGCTGCTGCGTCGTGGCGAGGGCAAAGCGAGAAATCGATTGGTCGAGGATCTCGACGCCGGCGATCTCCCTCGAAGCCTCGGGGATCGCTTCAATGTCCTTCCGAATCTCGTCCATCACCCTCTGATCGACGGCTTCAAGCTCAGCGGTTCCCTGGGGACCGTCGCCCGGATCGAACGCGGCAGGAGCGATCCCTGCCGACAGAGCCACCGAACTAAGCAAGAAGATGGCCGTGACGAGTGTGGGGCGTCGCATGCGAAGTTTCCGCGGGCGGTGGTCGGGTGCGATGACGAACAGCCCGGGTTCAAAACGTCCGGGCCACGAGCGATGCGTACCGCGCGCGTCGGACGGTCTCCAGCTGTTGTGCAGGCCTGACGGCAGGCGAATCACGTTGCCCCAGGGGCAGCCCAACGGCGCAGAGCGTACCAAGTCAGCAGCCCAACCACCGCACTGATGTTCGCGACAAGCACCCAGGATCGCGGCTTCCAACCGGTGGCGGCTGGTTTGATGGGGGTAGGCGGGGCTGGTCGCCCTTCGAGCTCAGCGAGAATACCCTCAGCGATCTGCGTCACTTGATCATCCGGTTTTCCGCTGGCGATGGCCTGGCGGTAGAAGGCCCGGGCCGCATCCAGATTTCCCTTTCCCTGCTCATAGCCAGCCAGAGTGAAGGAGTACGACGAGGTGGAAGCTTTGTTCGGAAATCGCTGGATGTAGTCGAGCATCATGGTGGCGGCTTCCTCTTTCTCCCCGACCGACATCTTCTCCGCGATCGCGTTGCCAAGAAACATGTCGCTCTCGGCAGCGTAAGGGATCGCTTCAACGATCCGGCGTCGCCATCGAACAGACGATTCGTGGTCTTTGGTGAGAAAAAATCCGGCGGTGAGGCCCTCGGCCAACACCAACGGGAAAGTTCGGTGGTTCGGGTAGAGGTTTGCAAGCCTGACTATCCGCGTGAACGCATCTTCAAAGCGGAGGTGGCGGGTGAGCAGTTCGATCCGTTTCACTTCTGTATTGTAGATGTCGTCGGTGACCTCGGCAGGGAGATTGGCCGCGTCGGCAAGTTGCCGCGTCGGCTCCGGGGTGCGCGAGAGTTCCTGCAGAGCCACGTCGAGATCTCCCGAATTGGAGATCGAGTCGGCGATCAATTCCCGGGCGCGGGCGGTGAGCAAGGGATCGGCTTCGAGGACGGCAGCACGTCGCCAGAAGTCAATCGCGTTCTCGGTATGCGCCTGCCGCTGCGCCAGCCCGCCGAGCGACAGGAGCACCCTCTGCCGAACGACGTCCGACGTGAACCTGGGTAACCACGCTTCGAGGATGCTGGCTCCGTCGGTCTCGCGACGTTCGTCGGGAATCGCCTCGATCACTTTTCGTAGCTCGGCCATCGACGCTTTGTCGGCGGCAGACTCATCGGTTGCCGTGACGACGAAGGGATCATCGAAGGCCATTGCCGAAGATGCTGCGAAACAACAACACAAACCGTGCAGCCCTACGACCACGGCCACCACCCGGTCTCGGGAAGGTCTCTTGGACCGTCGCTTAATGAGGCTCACCGATCAGTCCCCTTTCGTTGGCGTGGTTTTCTCTCGTGGCGATCAACTCAGGAACGTCGAGCATCACTCCGGGAGTGTTGGCAAGCTGGGCCGTCGGAATAGCAGGGTCATGGGCAGGACTGTTGCAGCGGCCCAACGAAGTCCGGGAGGGGGCTTGGCGATGGCATGGCTGATGGGAGGCCTTGAAAGAGTGTCGAGTCTCCCGAGCATGGGCTATCGCAGAGAAGGAATCGGTATGTCGGTAAAGGGGTGCTTCCCGTGTTGCCCCAGCCGCCATTGTAGTATCCGCCGGCAGGAGGCCCTTTAACACCAAGCCTCTGCTTGTAGAGGCTCTGCAAATACTCCCTTGAGGTATAGCAATAGAGCGTGGGACCGCAGGTGTCCGGCTGGACGCTGAAGCTTGCGCTCCCGCTGTCTCCAGTCGTGATCGTCGTGTTCAGGTCCCATGTAGCATCGATTGTGAATCCGAGCTGTTTTAAAATGCCCCAGTCGGGTGAAAGTCCGATTTTTACGCCCGGTAGCCATTTATACATTTTCGTGCCAACCTGCACGGAGCACTCGCATATGAAGTCCTTCGCAGGTTCCTCATGAGCAACGCACCAAATGCTGTAATCCTTGATCCTTTTGTCCGAATATGCGATTCCCCGAACGTCAGCGACCTTCGTCCAGTTGCAGAGATCCTGCCATGGCCACCAGCCGCAGTTGCTGCATGACACTGGAGTGGTGAATAATGGGGGGCAGCGATCGTCTCGTTGGTGCGGAGAAAGAAACCGTCAAACCAAAGTGCGGCGACTTGAACGCCTCCGAAGACCATGGCGAGGAGCACTGGAAAGCAAGCCTGAATGAGCCAGTGCGGGGTTGCCGCAACCGACGGGCGGCGACTGATGCGGGGAAGGGGCATCGTCCAGTTCCTCCTTGCGTTGTTTGATCGCTTTCGAATGCAGACGCGATCGACCAAAGGGGTTGCAAAGTCAATCGTTCGTTCAGCGTCCTCCAAGACCTCAGCAGCCTACCCCCCTCCCCCCCCCAAGGCAAGTCATTGGCGGGTTGGCATTCGACAGGCCCGACGGCTCTTTCGGCCGCGGAAAGGCCCCTCTCACGCCAGGATCGGCGTGACGATCATTTTGGGCACCGCACTGACACCGACAACGCTTCTTGTCGGATTCGCTGAAGCGTGCCCCATTCAGCCCCTCCAATGCCGGCCTGATAAACTCAGGTCCTGGGTATTTATCTCGGAGGCCTGCCAACTCATGGTGCCGGACGACTCGCAGACGAGCGCGGAGGCCGCCATCGCCTGGATGCGCGGATGGAAGGCTGCCGGGCCAGCGCTCGAGCGCGTGCGCCGCCGCGAACTTCGGAATCTCGACGGACCCAAAACCCTCGGTTTGCTCGCCGGCTCCGCCGATTACCACGCCGAGCCCCGAAAGGCCAGGCAGACGTCCGGGCTTGTCGAGCAGCAACGCTGGTTCATGAAGGCACGCGGCCATGCTTGAAGTGGATCGCGCTACCGACTACGAGTTCGCACCCGGTCTTGCGATCAGGACTGCCTCCGCGGAGGACCTGATCGTCTTTAAGGCCTTCGCCGTGAGACCGAAGGACTGGATCGACATCGAAGGGATCGTCATCCGTCAAGGTGACCGACTCGACTGGCACCTCATCCATCGGTACTTGTCGCCGCTGGTCGAGCTCAAGGAGGAACCGGAGATCCTCACGCACTTGGCCGGGATTCGTCTCCGGGCGAGCGAGTCGGACGACGGCGAGTGAGCTGAAGCGACGTCCCAATGGCCTGGTGGGCGACGCCACGGCGCCGAGACGCGCCATCAATCCATCTGCCAACGGGTCGTTCGGTGTGAAGAACCACCAGTCGCGGGGGCCCGGGCGTGGCGACGTTGTCGAAGCGCTCCCTGGGAAATCGCCCCGGTCACGCCAGGATCGGCGTGACGACGTTGCCGTGGACGTCGGTGAGGCGGTAGTCG
>JBAWVV010000372.1:0-4502 GCA_037147115.1 Planctomycetia bacterium
GAGAACACCGCGGTCAGCACCGTCGTCTACACGGCGACGCGGACCGACGGCGACGCGACAGCAGCCTTCCGAAACGTCTCCTACTCGATCAAGGCAGGCGTGGGGGATGGGGCGAAGGTGTCGATCGGTGCAGCAACCGGCGCCGTGACGCTGCTGGCTCCGGCCGATTACGAGACGAAGATGTCGTACCTGTTCGTGGTCGTCGCCGATGACGGTGTCAATCGGTCCGAGCGGATCGTCACGGTGAATGTCATCGACACCAACGACAACGCCCCGCTGATCACCAGCGCCGCGACGGGTTCGGTGACGGAAAACGCGGCCACGACGACGGCGATCTACGCCGGCTTGCGGACCGACGCCGACGTCACGGCGGCTTTCCGCCAGGCGACCTGGTCGATCAAACCGGGCGTCGGTGACGCCGCCATGGTGGCGATGGCTCCGACCACCGGCGTCGTCACGCTGCTGGCTTCGGCCGATTACGAGACGAAGACGTCGTATGTGTTCACCGTCGTAGCCAGCGATGGGCTCAACACGACCGAGAAGTCGGTGACGGTGAATGTCGGCGATGCCAACGACAGTGCTCCGCTGATCACCAGCGGTGCGACGGGATCGGTGACGGAGAACGCGGCCACGACGACGGTGATCTACACCGCCACCAGGACCGATGCCGACGTGACGGCGGCCTTCCGCCAGGTGACCTATTCCGTCAAGGCGGCCGTTGGCGATGCGGCGAAGGTGGTCATCAACGCCTCAACCGGGGCCGTGACGCTCCTTGCCGCGGCGGATTACGAGACGAAGGCATCCTACCTGTTTACGGTCATCGCCAGCGACGGGCTCAACACGACCGAGCAGGCGGTGACGGTGAACGTCATCGACGTCAACGACAACGCCCCGGTGATCACCAGCCCCACGACCGGCACGGTGGTGGAGAACGCCGCGACGAACACGGTGATCTACATGGCTACGCGGACTGATGCCGACGTGACGGCCGCCTTCCGCCAGGTGACCTATTCCGTCAAGCCGCTCGTCGGTGACGCGGCGAAGGTGATCATCGACGCGGCGACGGGTGCCGTGACCCTCCTCGCCTCGGCTGATTACGAGACGAAGACGTCGTATCTGTTCACGGTCGTGGCGGATGACGGCATCAACCGGGCCGAAAAGGCCGTGACGGTGGCCGTCACCGATCTCAACGACAACGCTCCGGTGATCACCAGCGCCGCGTCGGGATCGGTGACGGAGAACGCGGCGACGACCACGGTGATCTACACGACGACGCGCACTGATGCCGACGTCACAGCGGCTTTCCGCCTCGTGACGTATTCGA
This sequence comes from Planctomycetia bacterium, assembly GCA_037147115.1. Classification (GTDB taxonomy): domain Bacteria; phylum Planctomycetota; class Planctomycetia; order Pirellulales; family UBA1268; genus QWOP01. The sequence continues at coordinate 1,325 of JBAWVV010000372.1, forward strand.
TCAAGCCCGCCGTCGGCGATGCGGCGAAGCTGGCGATCAACGCGGCCACGGGAGCCGTCACGCTCCTGGCGTCGGCCGACTACGAAACGAAGACGTCGTACCTGTTCACGGTGATCGCCGACGACGGAGTCAACCGCGCGGAGAAAGTTGTGACCGTCGCGGTCGTCAACATCGACGACACCGCGGCGACGTTTACCTCCGGCCGCACCGCCTCGGTAGTGGCTAGCGCCACGCTCAATCCGGCCGTCTACACGGCGACGGTCAACGACTCGGCCGACGTCTCGCAGGGCGTTGCCTTCAGCCTCGCTATCGCCGATGCCACGCTGTTTGCGATCGATGCCACGACCGGTGTGGTGACCGTCAAGGGTTCGACGCTGGCGATGAAGGGGAAGACCTACACCTTCACCGTGACGGCGACCGACAAGGGGGGGGCGAAGAAGGCCGTCAGCCAGTTGATCACGCTGACGGTGGCGTAGCCGGTTGATCGGACGCCGAGGCACCGGGGTGAGAATCGAGAAGGGTCAGCGGCCGGGAATCCGCTCGGAGAGGGCCCGGTATCCGGGGAGATCCCGGATCGGGTCGAGATCGGGGTCGGTGTCGAAGGCGACGCGGTCGCTGTAGCCGTCGTCGATCGCCTCGGAGAGGGCGGCGATTGCGGCGGCGGCATAGGCGTCCGCCTGGATGGCATCGGAGTCACGCAGTGCCGCCGAGCACTGGGCGTAACAACGGGCCACCTCGCAGAGGAGTTCGGGATCCTTCGAGCCGGCCCGGACCGCCTCGGCGAGCTCGATGGCCCGAACGTGCTCGCCGCAGGTCGCCAGGGCGAGCATGAGCTCCATCCGCCGGGCGTCGTTGAGCGGATCGAGGGCGGCGATGTCCTCGCGGAGCGCCAAGCTTTCGGCGAAATGGCGGTCGGCCTCGGCCCTGTCGCCGGCGCGGCGGGCAAGCACCCCCAGCCGGTAAGAGGACGCCCCCGTCGCGATCTTGAAGTTGATGTTCCGCCCGTCGAGCTCCATGAGCCCGCGGAAGCCGGCCAGGGCCCGCTCGAAGAGCTTCCTGGCACCGGCGTTGTCGCCGAGGCGGATGAGGACGTCGCCATAGTTGCCACACGACTCGGCGAGCTCGAACGTTCCCTGGATGTCTCCGGGGTCGTTCGCGAGGACCTTCTCGCGCTGAGCGATGCATTCGTCGTAATGGGTGAGCGCGGCGGCGGTATCGCCGGTGAGGAAACACACTTCCCCGAGGACGTTGTAGGCCTGGGCGAGCGTCTGCTGGAAGTTCTGGACATCCGGCGCTATTGCCACGAGTTCCTGACGTTGCGACACGACCTTCGCGAGGAGGGCGAGCGACTCGCCCGGCTTTCCCTGCTTGAGGAGCGTCAGCGCCACGTTCTTGTTGGATTCGGCGAGCATGTCGAGGACCCTTTCGGGGGGCATTCCCCCGACGGCGCTCGGCGGTTTGCCATGGAGGGTCTCGCAGATCGCCAGGGCCTCCCGGTAGCACGACAGGGAAGCATCGACGTCGCGCTCGAGCTCCTGCCGCATGTCGCCGACCTGGCTGAGGACAACGGCGAGGTTGGCCTGGGAGGCATCGTTGTCGGGGTTCTTGGCGGCGCGCCGCCTGGCGATGTCGAGCGACTTTTCGAACTCCTTCATGGCATCGTCGGTGTTGCCGAGTTGGCGGAAGATGTCCGCCATCCGCATGTGGGCGCCGAGCATCGTGGCCTCGATGCTCGTCGAGCCCTCCGCCTTCTTGGCGACTTTCTTCAGTCCCTCCATGGCGGTTTCGAGGAGATCCCGCTTGATCTGCTGGGTGCGGGGGGCCTCGTCGAGTTGTGTTTGCACTTTGTCGATCAGGACCTGCATCGTTTCGAGGGAGAGGCCGGCCTGATCGGTGGCCAGCTTTTCGTTCTCCTCGGCCCGCTGCTTAGCTGTTTCCGCCAATTCCCGGGCGTCGACGGCATCTTTGCGCTGGATTTCTTTGAGATTCCGCTCTTGGGCGATCGTCAAGGCCGACACCGTCGACGTCACGGCGACGAGAACGAGGAGCCCGGCGACGGTGGCGAGCAGGCCGGCCACCTTCGGGTTGCGCCGGCACCAGCGCCACGCCCGTTCGGCCGGCGAGATCGGGCGGGAGAGGATCGGCTCCCCCGCGACGAAGCGCCGGCAGTCCTCGGCGAGGAGCTCGGCGGTCGCGTAGCGCTTGGCGGGCTCCTTTTGCAGGCACTTCAGGCAGATCGTCTCCACGTCCGGCGGCAGCTTCCCGATCAGGCGCGACGGGGGGACCGGCTCCTCCTTGATCACCTGGAGGATCGTCTCGAAGGGGGTCGTGCCGAGGAACGGCGGTCGACCGACGAGCATCTCGTAGAGCATCGCGCCGAGGGAGTAGATGTCGGCCGATGGTCCGAGGTTCTTCATCTCCCCGCGGGCCTGCTCGGGGGCCATGTAGCTGGGGGTGCCCATGATCGAGCCGTCTTTTGTCTGGCTCGAATCCCCCTCGAGCTTCTTCGCCAGGCCGAAGTCGGTGATCTTCGGCACGCCGTCGGATGTCAGCAGGATGTTGGCCGGCTTCAAGTCGCGGTGGAGGATGCTGTGGTTGTGGGCGAAATGCATTGCCCGCGACAGCGTCTCCACCAGCCGCGCCGCGTCGACAGGCTTCTGCGGCTTGCCGGCAAGGGCTCGGTCGAGCGGGGCGCCGTCGACGAACTCAAGCGAGAAGTGGGGGAGGGAGTCGTGCTCGCCGACCTCGTAGATCTGGACGATGTTCGGGTGCTGGAGCGCCGCCACCGCCTGCGCCTCGACGAGGAACCGGGCCAGTGCATCGGGGCTGGCGTGGCCCCCCGAGAGCACCATTTTGAGGGCGACGAGCCGGTTGAGCTTCTTCTGCCGCGCTTTGTAAACCACCCCCATCCCGCCGCGGCCGAGCTCGCCGAGGATCTCGTAGCCGCTGACATGTGGCATCGGCCGCCCGGTCTTCGGGTCGATCGTGGGGAGAATCGAATCGGTGATCGACGGCGCGAAGGCGACGCTCGCGTCGCCGCGCGGGGTCTCGCCCGCCAGCAGCGCAATGGTGCCGTCGTCGACATTCCCCGTGGCGGGAGGGAGATGCAACGTTGCACCGCCATCGTCACCGGCCTGGGGGGCGAGGTTGATGGTGGCATCACCGGCCGACTGGGGCG
>JBAWVV010000373.1:0-4493 GCA_037147115.1 Planctomycetia bacterium
GCCCATGCCCGACCGCCCCGTCATCCGCTGTGTGCCGCTCATCAGCGCTCTCCTGGCGGGCTTGGTGGCCGGGCGCTGTGCGCTGGGATGGGCGGCGCCCCCCGCGCTTGCCGATGCGGTGACGCCACTTCCCGTCGTCGCCCACGATGGATCGCCGGCGCCGGATCTGGCCGTGGCGATCCGCGTTATCTGGGGTGGGGGAAAGCCGCGTCGCTGGTCGGGGACGATCCGCGTCGTCGGCGCGACTCCCGACGACGACGCACCGAACGCGGATCACTCCCCTTTGCCCGAGCCCGAGCCGCTCGCTTGGCGGCTGATCTCCCCCGATCCTCTTGCCGCGGCGCGGCTCCATGCCGTCGGGCGGACGGTGTTCATCCATCAGCCGGCCGAATGCCCGCTCGACGGCGTTGAGCTCGGCATTCCCGACTGGCAGACGGCGCGGGTCGTGGTCGACCTCGTGCCGGATGGTCGTGCCGATCAGGCCCACCATGCCGAGATCCGCGTCACGGAGTTGATCGAGGCGCCGGTCCACGACCCGCTCGACGACGAAGCCAACCGGCTCACGATCCGCCGCAGCCCAGGGAACGAGATCCGGCTGGCGATCGGAGGGGGAACGCTGCGCTCCCCCGGGGAGACTGTCCGGATCGGCATCGATCCACTTCTCCCTCCGCGGGCCGCGGCGGGGGCGACGGCCGAATTACGGGTTCGGGTCCGCGATTCCGCCGACGGCAGTGAGACCCACAGCCGCTCCTGGCTCCTCCACGAGTTGGCACCGATCGCCGGGGAGGAATGCCCGTCGGGCCCCCCGCAGCGTTTCGAGCCGATCGCCGTCGACGTGCCCCTCCCGCCGCGCGAGGGGGCCTACGATGTCATGCTCGAGATCACCGAGCGCGGTGGGCTGCGGTGGGCCCGGCCACTGGCCTCGAGGATGGTCCAGCTCGTCGCCGTGACGGCATCCGCTCCGCGGCCGCGCGGGGCGGGGGACTGGCGCGTGATCCACGAGCTCGATCCGGCCAGCCCGCGGCTCATGGAGCGCTTGAGGCGCCTGCCGACGATGGGGCGTCAGGCGGCCCAGAACCTCCCCTCGATGCCGCTGAGCATTCCGAGGGTGCCGCTGCCATCGGTGACGTTCCCGCGGATCCCCGGCGTCGGATCGGTTGTCCCCCGGCTCACCGGGTTGCTCCCTGCCGGGCATTCGGTGCTCGATTCGCATCCCGCCGGGGCGCTGTTTCGGCTGCCGCCATCCCGGTCGATCGACGAGCCTGCCTGGGAGGCGATCCAGCTCTCGGGGGCCGTGCCGGGAACGCCGCACCGGCTGGAGATCGACCACCCGCTGGCCGACGACGAGACAGTCGCGATCACCGTGCTCGAGGAAGTTGGGGCGGGGGTCGTGGCGACCTATGAGGGCGGGTTCGCCGTGGAGGGACTTCCCGGCTCGACCGGCGTCGCTCGCCACGCCTGCACCTTCTGGCCGCAGACGCGCACGCCGATGGTCGTGATCGCCAACGCATCGCTGCGCCTGCCGGCCTCATTCGGAACGGTGCGGATCCTCGCCGGCCCCGCCCATCTCCCCACGGCGACGGTGCTACCCGATGGCAACGCCCCGCGGCGCTCCACCTACGGGGTCATCGGGCTTCCCGATCTCGACGGCTTCGGTGGCCCGCTCCGCGTCGAGGCCGCCGGGGGGAAGGTGCATGCCGACTGGCGAACGGCGCTGGTCGCGGCGCGGACCAGCGCCGAATGGTTCGCGGCGCAGGGCGCGACTGGCGCACTCGTCACCGTCTATGCCGACGGCGCCGCGGCCTGGCCGTCGCCGGCCACGGGCTTGGCACCGCGGTGGGAAGGCACGGACACCCTCGAGGCTCCCTTCGATCCGGTGCCGAAGGATGTCGTCGAGTTGCTCTGCCGCACCTACCGCCGTCAGGGGCTGCGGCTCGTACCGGCGATCGCCTGCAACGGCCCACTCCTCGCCGTTGAGGCCCGGCTCGCGGGCGACGCGGCCGACGCCACGGGGCTGGTGTGCGTCGGGCGCGATGGCCGCCCCCGACGGAGTGCCGCCGGAGGGGCGACGCCCTACAACATCCTCGATCCCCGCGTGCAGAGGGCGGTCGAGGGAGTGGTCTTCGAGCTCGCGGCCCGGGTCGAGGGGCGGGAGGCGGTCGACGGGATCGCACTCCTCCTCCCACACGACGGCTGGTTTCATCTCCCCGGCGTGGCTTGGGGGCTCGATGACGCCACCTTCGCCCGGTTCGTCGCGGCCCATCCCGCGGCGGCGGCGGCCATGGCGACAGCCGGGCCTGAGAGCTTGCGGGCCGATGACCGGCGGTTCGCCGTCCGGGCGGCGCTGGTCGAGGGGCCGCTGCGAGACCTATGGCTCGACTGGCGCTGCGACGAGCTCACCCGGTTTGTCGATCGCCTCGTCTCACGCCTCGTCGCCCACGACCCGTCGTGGACGCTGTCGATCGTCCCCACCACCCTGTTCACGGCCGGGGATCTGGCGCCGCGGTTTCGTCCCGTTCTCGCCCAGGAACCGGCGGCGTCTGACATCGGGCGCGAGATTGGGCTCGATCCCGCCCGGCTCACCGCGATCGACGCGGTTGTCTGGGTCTCGCCGCACGTCCATGTCGCCACCGACGACGTCGTCGAGCGCGACACGCTCCGCGCCATGAACCGGACGGCGGGGGCCGAGGCGTCCCGTGCCCGGCGCCGGGCCGCGATGGCGCACGAGCCACCCGGCGCGATCGATCTCCGTCCGATCCTTGCTACCGGCGCCTTCGGCGGCACGGCCAGCGCCGCGCCGGCACGCGTTCATGCCGTCCGCACCGGCGTAGCGCGCGAGCGGATGCTCGCCGAGATCGTCTCGGCGGCCGACTGCGAGCGCTTCTACGATGCCGCGCTCGCCTTCCGGCAGGCCGACGATCTCGATCACCGGCTCGCCCGGATGCTCGCCATCCTCCCGGAGAACCGCCTGGAGACGATCCCCGACACTCCCCGTCCGCTCGTGATCCGGGCCGCGTCGGCGGCGAGCGGAACGGCGGTCGTGGTCACGAACTTGTCGCCGGTCCGGTGCCGGGCGCGCCTCGACACGTCGGGGGCCACGGCGCGGATGTTCGACGGTATCGACACGCTCCCGCTCCCCCCCGATCCCGCCGGCATGGTCGGGTTTGAGTTGGGGCCGTGGCAGACACGGGTGGTGACCGGCGTCGGGCCGGCGACCCTGCGGGGGGCGGGCGTCGCATTCGATGACGCCCTGACGGAGAAGGTGACGCTCGATCTGGCCGGGCTGCGGCGCCGGCGCGCCGCCCTGGAGATGCCGGCGCCGCTTGAGGTCCTCGACAACCCCGGCTTCGAGTTTCCCGACCACAGCGGGAGCGTGCCCGGGTGGGAGCTCCTCGAACCGCAGCGGGGAAGGCTGCGGATCGTGCCCGGTGCGCCGTCTGGCACCGGCCGTGGCGTGGCCTTCGGCTCGGAGCATGGCCTAGCCACGCTCCGCAGCAACCCGTTCTCCCCTCCGGCGACCGGCCGGTTGAGCATCGCGCTGTGGCTGCGGATCGAGCCGGGGGAACCCCAGCCGGCGCTGCGGATCGCGCTGGAGGGGCTGGAAAACGACCGGGAGTATTACCGGTTCGCCGCGGTCGGTCATGGGCCGGCGTCGCGCCCACTGACGCCGCTATGGTCGCAGTTCGTTCTCCAGGTCGACGACCTGCCGACGCGCGGGATGGAGTCGCTCCGCGTCCGCCTCGATCTCCTCGCCGGCGGGACCGTGCAGGTCGACGACGTGCGGATCTTCGATCTCGCCTTCGACGAGTCGCAGCGGGTTCAGTTATCGAAGGTGCTTGCCCTGGCCGACCACCATCTCGCCTCGGGCGACCTCGGGGCCTGTGTCCTCGACCTCGACAGTCACTGGCCGCGGTTCCTCGATGCTTTTGTCACCGAAGACGCCGCCGACCGGGCCGCGCTCGCCGCCGGGATCCGCGCTCGCCACGGCACCGGGGAAGAGGGTAACGCCGCGCCGGGCAGCGCCCGCGCGACGGCTGACATGGCAGCGGAGCCGAAGATCGGCGCCGATCAGCCCCGGACCGGGTTCCTCGACCAGGTCCGCCGCCTCTGGAAATGAGGCCGGAGGGACCCGTCAGCCCGGGGGCCAGGTGAGCGGCCGGCCGGCGAGAAGATGGAGGTGGAGGTGGTCGACCGACTGGCCGCCGTCCCGCCCGCAGTTGAACACGAGCCGGTAGCCGGCGGTGATCCCGAGCTTTCTTGCTACCTCGGCCGCCACGAGAACGAGGTGTCCTACGAGGGAGGCATCTTCCGCCTCGAGCGCGGCGACGTTGACAATTCCGCGCTTGGGAATGACGAGGAGATGAACGGGGGCCTGCGGGTTTACGTCGTGGAACACGAGGCACCGCTCGTCGTCGTGGACGATCCTCGCCGGAATCGTCCCGGCGATGATTTTCGAGAAGATCGTATCGCCCGTGGCTTCACGCTCGGCTTCA
>JBAWVV010000374.1:0-4479 GCA_037147115.1 Planctomycetia bacterium
CGAAACTCGATTGTCGCGCGCGTTCCCGACGAGCGTGTCGGCCAGCGCCGTCCCGATGACGTTTTCAATTCCCGTCGCCGAGGAAAGCGTCAGCGTCAACCCGGCCACGACCGCCTGCGGCGTCGTCATGGCGAGATCGACGGTCACGCCACCATTGGCAAGGCTCGTGAAGTCGAGCGTGTCGGTGTCGGTGTTCGCAACCTCGACGATCGTCACATTCGCTGACTCTGTCCCGACAAAGACGTAGAAATCGTTCCCGGCGCCCCCCGTAAGGATGGCGTCGCCGATCCAACCGTTCACCGTCAACGTGTTTGCACTCGCGCCGGCCGTCAGATTCACCGTCTCGATGCCGGCCAGCGTGTCGCTTCCCACGCCGCTGAGCAGCGCGGAGGCGAGCGTGAAGTCGACATCCCCAGACTCGACTACCGTATCGGTGCCAGACCCGCCGTCAACGGTGTTGTTGCCGAGGCGACCGGAAAGCGTGTCATCCCCGGCGAGCCCCGAAAGGACGTTGTTTCTCGCATTCCCGATGATCGCGTCGGTAAACGCCGTCCCGATGACGTTCTCGATCCCCGTCTCGCTGGAGAGCGTCAGCGTCAGCCCCGACACGATCGCCTGCGCCGCTGTCGACGCCAGATCGACGCTCACCCCGCCATTGAGCAAGCCGCTCAAGTCGAGCGTGTCGGTATCGGCGCTTGCCCCCTCCACGATCGTCACATTCGCCGCTTCGGTCCCGGCGAAGAGATAGCGGTCGTTCCCGGTGCCGCCGGTGAGCGTCGCGCTCCCGGTCCACCCCTGCACCGTGATCGTGTTCGCACTGGCGCCAGCCGTCAGATTCACCCGCTCGATGCCGGCGAGCGTATCGCTTCCGATCCCGTCGAGCCGCAGCGCTGTGAGCGTGAAATCGACATCAGCAGCCTCGATCACCGTGTCGGTCCCGGCACCGCCATCGAACGTGTCGTTGCCGGAAAGGCCTGAGAGCGTGTCGTCGCCGGCCAGACCCGACACTCGATTGTCGCGCGCGTTCCCGACGAGCGTGTCGTCAAACGGTGTTCCGACCACATTGCAGAATCCCGTGATCTGGCGGAAGCCGGTCGCGGCACCGAGGGTGAGATTCACGTTCACGCCGCTGGCATAAAGCGAATAGTCGAGCGTGTCACTGATCGCCACCGCCACGAGGTCGTTGATGCCGCTGAAGACGACTCCGCCGACCGACCCGCTCCCCATCGACTCGATCGTCCAGACGCTCCCACTCCCCGGGCCGATGAGCGTGTTGCCGCCGGCTTTTCCATTGGCACTGCTGCCGATGACGGCATTGATCCCGTCGAAGCCACCGGCACCAGTCGCCAGGCCCGTGCCGAGATCAACGCTGACTGCGAGCGACGACGCGCTGTAATCGAGCGTGTTGGTTGCCATCGCATTCCCGATCACACGTCCCGCCATCGCTGCGCTGCCGACGAACACGAATCGATTCGCGGCCCGACCGCCAAGGATGTCGCCGAAGCCTTTGAACGTCAGTCCGTTGGCGGATGGATGAGCCGTGTCCTCAACGGTCAGGCTGCCATTGGGGTGGAGCGTGAACGTCAGGGGGACGGTGCAGGCGGAGAAATCGAGCGTCGTGACGGCGGCGATTCCGTCCGGCATGAGGGTGCCGAAGCCGTCGTAAAACGCCACGACCCGGCGAATGGAGGTGTCGAGCGTGAACTCGAAGTGCGTCGCCGGCGATACGTTCCCCGCGACATCGACCTGCCGCACCTCGACCACGTTCGTACCCTCGACCGCGCTGAACGGCGTGCTCCACGTTCCCCCGTTCACCGAGTATTCGACGGTCGCCCCCGGCTCGACATTCCCGATCGTCAGATCGGCCACGCTCGTGATCAGGTCGGTGCGGTTGGTGCCCGTGTCGCTCGTCAGCGACACCGTCGGGGCCGCGGCCTGCGTGTCGAGCGTGAACTGGAAGCCGGTCGGATCGGAGGCGTTGCCCGCCGGGTCGACCTGTCGCAGCAGGACTTGGTTGAGCCCCTCCACGGGAGTCCACTGCATACTCCAGGTCGATCCCTTATCGGTGGAGTATTCGACGGTTCCATTCGGCTCGATCGTTGAGACCGTACCGGCCATCTCCACCCGCAAACCCGTCGGCCCACCGCCGTTGCTGAGGACGAAGTCAAGCGTGTTGATCCCGTCCAGGAAGCCACCGGTGACGGTAAACGGCTCGAAGGACGAGAAGCCGGGCGATGTCCAAGTCGCGTAGCCCTGGCTCTTGCCGTTGATGAGGATTTCGTCGCCGACATTGTCGGCGGCCCACATCCCACTGATCGACACCGATGCGGGATCGATGCCAGTGAGATCGAAGGTGGTGCGGTAGACATACTGCCCCCCCGGACCGTCCAGCACGTTATCGCTGGCAGGGCCGATCCAGGACGAGGGCCCAGTGCCGGCGATCCATGGCCCGATCGGAAACCCGTTGGCCGCCGTGGCGACGCGGACCACGTTGGTGCCGCCGGGCAGCGAGACGAGCTTGTAATGGAGATCGGTGGCCCAGTTGGCAGCCAGATGCCCTGTGGCATCGACACCGGTGTTGAACAGCGTCGCGAGCGTCGCCTCATGCAGGAGTGCCCCGTCGCTCGTGACACCGTCGCGGGGGCTCGAGCCGGTATCATTGGCAAGCCCCGTTACTGGGGCAACCGGGCGCCGCGAGTCGAGCGTGAACGCGAAGTGGGTCGCCAGCGAGCGGTTCCCTGCGACATCGAACTGCCGCACCTCGACCTCGTTCGTGCCCTCGACCGCGCTGAACGACGTACTCCACGTTCCCCCGTTCACCGAGTATTCGACGGTCGCACCCGTCTCGACATTGCTGATCGTCAGATCGGCCACGCTCGTGATCAGGTCAGTGCGGTTGGTGCCCGTGTCGCTCGTCAGCGACACCGTCGGGGCAACGGCGGCCTGCTTGTCGAGCGTGAACTCGAAGTGCGTCGCCGGCGATACGTTCCCCGCGACATCGACCTGCCGCACCTCGACCACGTTCGTACCCTCGACCGCGCTGAACGGCGTGCTCCACGTTCCCCCGTTCACCGAGTATTCGACGGTCGCCCCCGGCTCGACATTCCCGATCGTCAGATCGGCCACGCTCGTGATCAGGTCGGTGCGGTTGGTGCCCGTGTCGCTCGCCAGCGACACCGTCGGTGCAGCGGCCTGCGTGTCGAGCGTGAACTCGAACGACAACGCCGCAGAATTGCCACCGGAGAATCCTCGGGTGCGAATGTCTGCGATCTGACTCGCCGTCAGCGCGTCACCGTAGACAAAAACATTATCGATCGCACCCTCGAAGTACTCTCCGGAGCCGGGGTTGTGGCCGATGTCGAAGAAGGTGAAGGACGAGCCGAAAATGCTGGTTGCTGTCACCGACGTACCATCGACGTACAGCGTCACAATGGCCTGCGCCTGGTCATAGACCGCGGCGACGAACACCCAATCCGTCGGTGATGGTGCTACTCCCGAACCCAAGACACCGTTGCCGGTGAATGCCGACCACTCCGTCGCTCCATTGCCTCGATAGTCGATGTCGATGCCGCGGTCGTATCCACCGTCATCTGCCGAGAGAACGGCACGGATCGGATTCGTGCTCGACGGCTTCACCCAAGCCCCCCAGGTGAGCCGCGGCAAGGCCCCCACGCTCACGTCGACGGGGGATTGGAAATACGTGGTGCCGTCGAACTCAGCAGCTCCGTTCTGATAGCCCCTGCTGCCGACGCTAGCGCCGACGCTGTCGGCCACGTTACCCCGTCCGCTCGAGTCGAGGCCCGTGTTGGTGGGGTCATCAAATCGGTACAACGCCAGAAGTTTGGAACCCGCTGACGAAACATTCCCCGCAAGATCAGTCTGTCGGACGACTACCTGGTTGCCACCCTCGCCGGCCGTGAACGAGGCACTCCAGTTCAGACCGCCGTCGACCGAGTACTCGACGATTGCTCCCGACTCGACACCCGATAGCAGCAGGGTGCCGTCGGTCGTGATCCGATCGGTAGCGCTCGTGCCGGTGTCATTCGCGAGTGATACGCCGGGACCGAGCGGCGCCTGGGTGTCGAGGCTGAACTCGAACGGCGTCGCCGGTGACACGCCCCCCCTGCCATCGATCTGACGTACGAAGACGTTGTTACCCCCCTCGACCGCCTGGAATCCACCGGTCCAGGTTTGGCCATAGTCGAGCGAGTACTCGATTCCGTTCCCGACGTCTACTCCCGTCACCGACAACGCCCCGTCGGAGGTGATCCCGTCGGTGCCGTTGGTCCCGGTGTCATTGGCGAGTGCGACGCTCGGGGCGTTGTACACTCTGGCGAAGATCGTGTTGACTATTCCCACGCCAGGATAGACGTCGGTGTAATTGCCATTCGGGCTGATGAAGGACCAGGAGTCGGAATAGGCGCCCGGATCGGTGTGCGTCGTCCCCTGGAGATTCAAGCCGGACGACAGATCCTCACC
>JBAWVV010000375.1:0-4464 GCA_037147115.1 Planctomycetia bacterium
CCGCAGGCTCCCCCCCCCGCCCGGAACGCTGAGTGTGAGCGCGGCTCCGGCGCCGCTGCCGGACACGCCCGCCGCCGGTGAGGGGGCACTCCGCCGGCAACTCGAGACGCAGGCCAGGCGGCATGAGGCGGAACTGGCGCTTCTGCGGCGCGAGGTGCTCGAGGCCCGCAAGGCCGCGACGCTCGGCGAGCTCCTCGGCACCACGACCCATGAGTTCAACAACGCCCTGACGACGATCCTCAACTACGCCAAACTCGGGCTCCGTCACCGGGATGCCCCGACGCGCGACAAGGCCCTCGAGCGGATTCTTTCGGCCGGCACGCGGGCGGCGAAGATCACCGCGAGCATCCTCGGGATGGCACGGCGCGGGACGACGCGAATGGAGCCGTTGCAACTCGAGACGCTCATCGAGGAATCGCTGGTGCTCCTCGAGCGAGAGATGTCGAAATACCGGGTGCAGGTGGAGCGGGAGTATTCCCCCGTGCCCCAGGTGTCGGCCAATCCCGGCCAAGTGCAGCAGGTGCTGCTCAATCTCCTCGTCAATGCCCGTCAGGCAATGCCGCAGGGGGGGCGACTCATCATCCGCCTCTCCCGGGATCCGGCGGTGGGATTTGTCGATCTCATGGTGCGGGACACCGGCTGTGGCATGGCGCCCGACGTCATGCGGCGGATGTTTGAGCCCCATTTCTCCACGAAGAGCGGGCCTGACGAGACCGGCAAGGGGGGGAGCGGGCTCGGGCTCTCCGCCTGCCGCGAGATTGTCGAGGCCCACCAGGGACGGATCCGTGTCGAGAGCGCCCTCGGCAAGGGCACGGCGATCACGATCCGCCTCCCGCTCGCCATCGCGCAGAAGCGTGCCGACGGCTGATCGCGTCGCGGTGCGCAGGGAAGGGCCGGTCATTCTCCCGGGGCGTGGAGACGGCAGCGCTGTTGCTATCGCGCTGGGAATCGTGGCGGCGGGGCGCGGGGTGTCTACAATCGGCGGAGTCACCAGGAGACCCGTCGATGACCAACGCCCCCGCTCCAACTCCCTCCCCTGCCCCGGTCGATCCCCGCTCGCTGCCGCGGACCCTCGCCGATCTGCGTGCCTCCGGTTGGCGGAGTCGGACGGTGAAGGAGGAAGTGCGGGAAAACTTTCTCCGAGCCCTCGCCGACGGCCGGGAGCTTTTCCCCGGCATCGTCGGCTATGACGACACCGTCATCCCCGAGATCGACATCGCCCTCATCGCCGGCCATGACATGCTCTTTTTGGGTGAGAAGGGGCAGGCGAAAAGCCGGGTGATGCGGCTTCTCGGCCGGTTTCTTGACGAGTGGGTCCCCTACCTCGACGATCCCGCCATTCCCCTCCACGACGATCCCCTCAAACCGATCACGTCGGCCGGAAGGGCGCTGGTTGCCGGCCGCCCGGAGCACGACGTCCCGATCAACTGGTGGCACCGCTCGGAACGCTACGCCGAGCGGCTTGCCCCCGGCACGAAGTTCGCCGACATCATCGGCGAGATCGATCCGTCGAAGCTCGCCGGAGGAACGAGCATGGCCTCCGAAGAGGCCCTCCACCTCGGCCTCATCCCTCGGATGCACCGCGGTATCTTCGCCATGAACGAGTTGCCGGAGCTCGATGAACTGGTCCAAGTGGGGATGTTCAACATCCTCGAAGAACGCGACGTCCAGATCCGCGGCTATCCGGTCAAGTTCGACATCGACGTGATGCTCCTCTTCTCCGCCAATCCCTCCACCTACAACCGCTCCGGCAAGGTGATCCCCCAGCTCAAGGACCGGATCGGCGCGGTGATCCACACCCACTACCCGCGCGAGCGTGCCCTCGGTATCCAGATGCTCGAGCAGGAGGCGGGGATCGACGGCGGCGACGCCTGGGCGGTGCTCGTGCCCCCGTTCATGAAGGAGATCATCGAGCAGATCACGATCTGTGCCCGGGCCTCGAAGCACATCGACCAGCAATCGGGCGTCAGCGCCCGCTTCTCGATCGCCAACTACCGGACGATGGTCGCTAGCGCCCGCCACCGGGCCGTGCGGCTCGGCGAGACGCCGGCGGTGCCCAGGATCAGCGATCTCGGCCATCTCTATGCCTCGAGCCTCGGCAAGATCGAGCTCGACCTGATGGGGAGCCATCAGCTCTCCGAGCGACAGGTCCTCGACGGAATCATCGCTGACGCGATCTCCACCGTCTTCAATGAGTATGTCGACAGGCACTCGCTCGATGGCATCGCCAAGGTGTTTGCCGAGGGAATGAAGATCGAGGTCGGTGACGCCGTGCCGTCGGCCGACTACGCGACGATCGTGGCCGACGTCCCCGAACTGTGGGAGAAGGCCTTCGAGGTCAACGCTGCCAGGGATCCGGCAGTGCGGGCCTCGTGCATCGAGTTCATCCTCGCCGGCCTCTATGCCACCGAGCGGATCTCCAGGATCCAATCGCACGGCCACACCGTCTACGACACCCGCGGTTACCGCTGAGAGGACGTCCCATGCCCACACGCCACGATCTCGGCGGCATCGTCCACTCCTACCAAGCGTACGACCCGGCCCGGATCCCGTCGCCGCGGCCGCCGCAGATCGACCTTGTTAGCCCCGCCATGGAGCACCTCCTCGAATACGGGGAGCTCGACGAGCTGACCCCCGAGCAACTTGCCGGGGCCGTGCTCCTCGACCCGGAGCAGATCCGCGGCCTCGGGCCTTCGATTGAGTCGCTCAAAAGGATGCTCGAGGCAAGAAAAAGAAAGATCCTCGAGCACTGGGATGCCGCCGGCGCTCGGAAGCGCGCCCGGACGGCCTTTCGCGAAGCGGCGGCGAAGATCAAGCCGCCGGCCAACCACAAGGAGATCTTCCACCGCGCCGTCCGCGAGGAGCAGTTGCGTCTCCTCGAGAGGCTGTGGTACGCCCAAGACGACGATCAGAGCCGGTTCGGCGCCGATCTCGTGGGCCTCGTCGACCGCCTCGGGGCCGTCTACCAGATCGATGAATTGGCGACAAAATGGGCGTTCACCGGGCGCGAAAAGCTCGGGGTCGAGGAGGCCCTTGAGGTCAAGGAGGAGCTCGAGGAGATCGATCGGCTCCTCGCCCAACTCGCCGACGCGCAGAAGAACGCCCGCGTCGGGCTTGTCGATCTCGAGGCCCTCGGCCGCTACGCCGCCGAGGGGGAGCTCGACGACCTTGCCCGCCTCAAGGCCCAGGTCGAGGAGATGGTGCAGCGGATGGCCGCCGAGCAGGGGCTCGACAAGGGAAAAAAGGGATATTCCCTCTCCCCCAAGGCAATGCGTCTCTTTCAGGGGAAGCTCCTCGAGAAGATCTTCTCCGCGCTCGATCCTTCCCGCACCGGACGACACCAGGTGAATGTCACCGGTGAGGGGGCGGTGGAGATGGTGCCGACGCGCCCGTATGAGTTCGGCGACTCGGTCGCCCACATCGACATCCCCGGCTCACTCGTCAATGCGATGCTCCGCCAGGGGAAGGAGCGGCCGCTGCGCCTCGACGCTCGCGACATCGAGGTCCACACAACCCGGAACACGCCGAAGTGCGCCACCGTCGTCGCCCTCGACATGAGCGGCTCGATGCGTCACGGCGGGCTCTACGTGAGCGTGAAGCGGATGGCGCTGGCCCTTCAGGGGCTTGTCCAGCGCGAGTTCCCCGGTGACACGCTCTCCTTCCTCGAGATGTACTCCTTCGCCAAGCCCCGCCCCGCCGGGGAGATCGTCACGCTCCTCCCCAAGCCGGTGACGATCTTCGAACCGGTGGTACGCCTCCGGGCCGACATGTCCGATCCGGCGATCACGGCGGAGGATGTTCCCCCGCACTTCACAAACATCCAGCACGCCCTCCAACTCGCCCGCCGCCAACTCGCCCGCGCCGATACGCCAAACAAGCAGGTGATTTTGATCACCGACGGCCTCCCCACGGCCCACTTCGAGGGAAACGAACTCTTCCTCCTCTATCCCCCCCACAAGCGCACCGAAGAGGCCACGCTCCGCGAGGCGGAGGCCTGCCGGCGCGAGGGGATCGTGGTGAATGTGTTCCTCCTCTCCGGCTGGTCGCAGTCGCGCGAGGACATCCAATTCGCCTACAAGCTCGCGCAGACCGCACAGGGCCGGGTGTTCTTCACCTCGGGGAAGGACCTCGACCGCTTCGTCGTCTGGGACTACGTCTCCCGCCGCCGCTCGATCATCGGGTGAGCGGGGGATCACCGAGAGCGCCTCGATTCCAGCGCACAGGCGAGGCGGGGATCGGCGAACGCTTGAGGAGTGACGAGGTCCTCCGAGAAACGACGAAACTTTTGCCGGCCCCGCCGACGTGCCACCCACAGGGTCGAGGCCCTCTGGCCTTTCCTGGTCCTTGGCTCAAACGTGGCTTCGGGGTCGCCCGTGCTCCGTCGCCGGACGTTCGCTCCGGCCCTCCGGGGCCTCCGCTCACTCGATGCCGCCTGCGCTCCGCCATCCATGGCTCCGCTGGCCG
>JBAWVV010000376.1:0-4432 GCA_037147115.1 Planctomycetia bacterium
GCCTTCCGCCAGCCACAGAGAAGGCCGAAACCTCGTCGTCTATCCCGATTCGCTTCTCTCAGCCAGCCGCCTCACCATCGTCGCCCGCGAAAAACTCCCCCCGGCCCGCTTTCGATGAACGGCCGGAAGTGCATTTTTGCATGTTTTATTGCTTGCACTGGGGAGCGCGTGTCGATAGCATCCGGAAGGGAGGGCTTCCTGCGAGCCCCACCCGATCCCGCGCCGACCCGGACTGTCGAAATGACTCGCACGACCGTGAAAAAGAAAGCCGTCGCCAAACCGCCCCGCCGCCGGCCACGCGCCCGGCGTGCCCCAACGGCGCGGCGTCATGTCCGCGCCATCGAGGGCCTCGACGGTGTCCGTCTGGTCACGGTGGATGGCGATGGCGGCACCAAACTCGAACTTCGCCACCTCCTTGCCATGCGTCGTGAGTCGTTCGGGCGCCTTGTAAACGTCTCGGTGCGGACGCTCGCCGAAGTCGAATCCAAGCACACCGCGGTCGAGAAACTCCGCCGGAATTACGTCGAGGTCGAACGACTCTGCAACGCTCTGGGCGAGGTCGTCGACGCGCGCACGCTCGGGAAGTGGTTCGAGACACCCAACCGGATGTTCGCCGGCTTGAAGCCGCTCGAAGTGCTGGAGCGTGGGGAGATCGACCGGCTGTGGGAGATGTATTACCGGCTGCGGTCGGGCATGCCGTCCTGACGAGCCTCCCTCCTCAGATCCCTCTGTAGCCAGTCTGCGTCTTGCGGGCGTGCCCCAGGGCCACAAGCGTTTCAAGGATCTCCTTCAGCCGGGCCGGCTTCGCGCCATCGAAAAACCTCCCGACCTCGGCGGGCTTTACAGGCCGTGACACTGCCCTCAACAGCCGCCGCACCAGGCGGATCTGCTCGGGAAGCGTCGTCGGCCAGGCGTGCTTGATCGGATCTGCGATCGGGGCGCTTGCCTTGGCCGCCTTCCGCTTTCGGGCAGGCTTCTGGGCGGGGGCATCCGCGGCCTCCTCGCGTTCGCTCCCATCATCATCGTCGTCATCATCGGCTTCGTAGGTCTCCTCGGCCTCGGCGAGCTCCAATTGCTTCGCTACCCCAGCCCGGTTTTGAAACTCCGGCCGTAGCCAGCGGACCAGCCCCCGTTTCTCCTCATCGGCCCGCTCGTGGTTGAGCGCCACCAGCCGCTCGAGGATCTCCTCGTCGGAGAGCGTCACCGGCCAGCCGTAGGCCTCGAAGACCGCCGCATCGAGATCGTCGTGGATTTTCTTGAGCACGCTCACAAGGCCCTCGTCGTGGATCGTCTTCTCCTTGGGGGAGAGGGCCGCGCCGCTGCGGAGTTTTTCGAGGACGTTGTACATCCCCGTGATCGTCAGCCCCGGATGCGCCGCCTGCTGCCGCTTTCGATGGGCATCGAGGGCTTCGCCCAGCTCGCGGATGGTTTCAGCTTGGGGGGCGGTGGGGGTGGGGAATGGGAACGTGTCGAAGCATTTCGACTTATTGTATCGAGGGTCATTGCCGACCCCGAGCCGTCCTCCGGCAGCCAGCGCCCAGCAGACATGAATGTGGCTTGAGAGCACACCGAGCACCAAGGACTCGCTCGATGCAACCACAACAAGCATGTTGTCGGGTGCAATCGCCGCGTCAAGAAACTGAAACACGCGATGCTTCGCGGTCTCTGAAGTGGCGACATATCGACATAGACCGCAAAGCATGATTCGCAGCTGTTTGTTTGGCTCACCGAAAATCCACCACAGCCTTCGGCGGCTCTCGCGATTGTTCTGATCTCGTTCGGGCTTCACCATCGTGGCCACGTGTTGATACGTTGCCGAGTAGCGATCACGAACCTCTTGCTCGGTGAGCCCGAACAGATCGATAACCATTACCCCCCGCGGTTTCTGGGTAAGGTCTTTTCCATTCCGGAACGGACGAATGTGCTTGCCGAGTCCCTCTGCCTGATCAACACCTAGGTCTTTAGCTCTATCCGATGACACGAGGAATCCTGCACCAAACAGACAAAACCCCCGATTGGCCAACCCGCTATTCGCCGTAAGCTTCGTGGCTGCTGAAACATCGGCTCCGATCGATAGAGCGGCCGAGATGAGCCCGCGACTTTGAAGAAAGCGCTGGGTTGCTTCTCCGTCGTCGGCTTCCGACTGAAGAACCAGCAAATCCCCTTCACATTCACCTCGCACCGCCGCAGTCATTGCAATTCGAACGGCTGCGCCATCGGCGGAATCAGTCCAAGGATGATCCGGGATTGCGAAGATAATGCTCAACCGCTGGTGATTGCCACTTGAACTATCTTTTCCAACGAATGACTCGACGACCCGTCGGGAGAAAGTCTGCTTCAGGCTATTTGTAGTAACGAATCCGAACCGTTGCGCTCGACCGTCGTCGAGTATCTCAGCCGATTTGTGCCACCAATACATGACGTAATCGACGGATTCGGAAACGTCTGGGTAGCTCGCGCGAAGCGCCTCCGCGTACCCCTCGCCAAGCGTTGCTTTCATTCGGGCTGGCCCCAAAAACGGCGGATTCCCCACAATAAAATCCGCCTCCGGCCACTCGGCCTTCCGTGGATTCACATACCGCTCGACCGCCACCTTCGCCTTGTCGTCCGGGACATCCTCCCCGGTGACGGGGTGTTTTTTCGTCGTGATCCCGTCCCAGCGAGCTACCGGCTTGCCGTGGTCGTCGCGGACGAGCTCCTTCTTGTCGTATTCCAGGAGCGCGTCGCGGCATTCGATGTTGCCGTAGGCATGGAGGATCGGCTCGGAAAAACTGTCGGGGGATTTCTTCGCGCGCAGGTGCCACTGGAGCCACCCGATCCAGAGCACGACCTCGGCGATCGCGATGGCGCGGGGATTGATCTCGATCCCCAGAAACTGCTTCGGGTCGACCGTCTGCTCCATGTGCTCGAGGTCGGCCTGCGTCTCGCCCAATTGGCCGAGCCAGTCGCGGGCCTCCGCCTCGATCTCCTTGAGCTTCACCATCGACACATAGAGAAAATTGCCGGTGCCGCAGGCCGGATCGAGGACGCGGATCCGGCCGAGGTCGTCGAGAAATTTCCGGGTCTCGGCTTTCGCTTTGTCGATTTTGCCGGCGTTGGCCTGGGCGAGGCTCGCCACCCGGGCGGTCTCCCAGTCGTCGCGGACCGGCTCGACGAGCGTCGGCACGACGAGCCGCTCGACATAGGCCCGGGGAGTGAAGTGGGCACCGAGCTTGTGGCGCTCGCGCGGGTCGAGGGCGCGCTCGAGGAGCGTGCCGAAGATCGCCGGCTCCACGTCCTGCCAGTCACATTTTCCCGCTTCGATGAGGAGATCGATCTCCGCGGCGTCGAGCTTGAGCGGCTCGTGCTCGCGGAAGATGCCGCCGTTGAAGCGTTTCACACGGGCACGGAGGGCGGTGGAAAATCCGCCGGTGTCCATCATCTTCCAGACGTCCCCCACCAGCGGCACGAACTGCTCCGGCGAGCCCTTCATGGCGACGAGGAGATCCGTGAACGCCCCCTTCGGCACGAGGCCGACATCCTCGGAGAAAAACGTGAACAGGCAACGGATGAGAAACCAGGCCACCCCTTCGGGGTCGTGCCCTTTCGCCTCCAACCGCTTGGCGAGGACGGCGATCCGGCCAGCGATCTCCCGGGTGACCTTCGCTGCTCGCCGGGAAGGATCGAGAGCGAGTGGATCGAGCCAGAGAGTCTTGAGGCGCTCGCGGACGCTTTCCTCCCGGAGGGCCTCCAGTGAAAAGCGATGCGTGCGGGCGTCGGGGAAGGCGGTGTAGACCTTCCCCAGCCGGGAGAAGTCGGCATAGAGCTCGAAGGAGTGGCCGATGTCGACGACGAGGACGAAGGGGGGATTGTCGTCGGCGAGGGCCCGCACGTAGCCCTCGGCCTGACCCCGGGCTGCGATCATCGAATCATCCCAGCCGGGCGTGCCGCGGGTGCTCGTGCCGGTCTTGCGGCGGGCTTTCGCGGCGGAGGGAGACGCGAGCGACAGCTTTTCGGCCTTCTGCTTTTCCACCGATTGCTTTGTCTCGCAGACGAAAGCCCCCTTTCGGTAGAGATCGATGTAGCCAGTGGAGTCCTTGCCGCCATCGGCAGAGCGGAAGGCGACCGTCTTGTCGAAGACGTAGGTGTTGGCAGCGTCGTCGGCCACGCTCGGATCGGGGCGAGGCACCCCGAGGAGGTCGCACAGCTCCGCGAGGAAGAGCTGGTAGTTGGCCCGCTCCGCCCCGGAGCTGGGGCTCCAACGGGCGATGAAGGCTTCCACATCAGGGGAGGCTGACGGGACGGCGGCCGGCACGATCGGGGTCGGCGCCGAAGAATCTGTTGGCTTGCTCATGGGGGGCAGCCTTCCGGCCGGCTGAGGGGGCTGGAAAACGACCGCCGCCCCGAATCACCCGCCGCCCGGCGCGACTGCCTTACGAATCGCCTCAGCAGC
>JBAWVV010000377.1:0-4409 GCA_037147115.1 Planctomycetia bacterium
GGGAGATAGTAAGGGCTCGGGGCCTCCTCGAGGATCTTCCAGGAGAGGACATCGGGGCCGTCGAAGCGCGTCAGCCGGAGCTTGCCGGCGGTGGGATAGAAGCCGTAGTGGCGATCGGTCCCGTCGGCGGCGAACACGAGCCCAGCAGCGCCTGCTTCGTCGTCGAGCTTCACCCACACGGCGATCTCATACGGGAGTGGCGGCGGGGCGACCGCAGCCAGGCAGAGCGACCGGCCGCCGAAGCCGGTACCGGTTCCTTCGACGGCGATCCGACCGGCGCGCTGCCGCCAGCG
The DNA here is from genome assembly GCA_037147115.1 of Planctomycetia bacterium. GTDB lineage: Bacteria > Planctomycetota > Planctomycetia > Pirellulales > UBA1268 > QWOP01. The sequence continues at coordinate 294 of JBAWVV010000377.1, forward strand.
GGCGCCGCCGAGCGTTGTCCATTCCTTGGCATCGAGCGTGCCGATCGTCAGCCAGCGGTCGATGCTGATTGGATTGGGCCGGTCGATGAGCGGCTGGAGCTGATCGACGCCAACGGCGAAGCCGAGGTAAGGCGTGACGAGCGACTTCATCGTCAGGATGCCGTGGACCTTCCCCTCCATGTCGAGGAGCGGCCCGCCGCTGTTGCCCGGCTCGATCGGGATCGCCAGCTGGATCATCGACCGGCCGTCGATCTCGCGCTTTCCCGACACTCTGCCCGCGACAACGCTCCGCTCGAGGCCGTGCGGATTGCCGACCGCCACCACCTCCGCGCCGTCGAGGAGCGTTTCCGGTGCTCCGAGGGCGAGCGGCGAGAGCCCCTGCTTGGCGATCCGCACGATCGCCAGATCGGCGGCCCGATCAGAGGCATGGATCGCCGTCACGTCGTGCCGGCTGCCGTCGGAGAGCTCCACGCTCACCGGCCGGGCCTCGCCGATCACATGGAAGTTTGTGGCAATGAGCCCGTCGGCCGCTATCACAAATCCGGTGCCGAGCCCCTGATCGCTCCCGCCGCGGCCCTGGAAGCGGATCGTGACGATCGAGTCGCGGACGCGTTTCGCGATCGCCTCGACCGATTCCGGCGCCGGCTCGGCAGCGCCCTTGGCATCGGCCGCCGGAGGAGGATCCACCGCAAACGCTCCTCTCGACAACAGCCCGCTGGGTCCAAGCGTCAGCCCCACGGCAAGCAATCGGCCGACAGATCGCCTCATGAATCGAGTCATGGATCGGGTCACGCTTGGATCCCTCCTCTGCTTTTCGGGGGAACGCGATCCCCCAGCCCGGCCCGTGGCCATCGCTCCACGCGCCATCAGCATAAACTCGTGGCCATCGTGGCCCACGTTTACCCGGGAGCGATTTCCATGCGATCTGCCCTCATCTGCCTCTTTGGGCTTCTTCTCATGGGCTGCGGTCGCCCGGCGACCCCCGTCCCGCCGCGTTCCGACGTTGCTGCCACCGCGGCCGCCACGAACACAGCCACCACGAGCGTCCCCCGGCCGACTGGCACCGCCCTGTCGCCGCCAGTCCCCGCCTGGTCCGACGCGATGGCCCCCGTGGCCGCCGGCTCAAACCGGTTCGCCATCGATCTCTATCACCAGCTCCGCACCGACCAAGAAAACCTCTTCTTCTCCCCCTTCTCCATCTTGAGCGCTCTTTCGATGACGGCGACCGGTGCCCGCGGGGCGACGCTCGAGCAGCTCGTCGAGGTGCTCCATCTCCCGGCCGACGCCGAAGCCCGCCTGGCCGCCGGCGATCTCGGCCGGTTCTACGCCGCTGCTGATCGCCCCTTCACCCTCGCCACCGCCACGGCCCTGTGGGGCCAAAGCGGGCTCGCCTGGGACGAGGGCTTCCGCACGGCGCTAGCCGTGCGGTTTGGGGCCGGCTTCGAGGAGGCCGATTTCAGCCGGCCCGAGGAGGAGCGGCAGCGGATCAATGCCTGGGTAGCCGCGCGCACGGAGGGGCGGATCGGCACGCTCCTCCCGGCCGGGGCCGTGAGCGAATTGACACGGCTGTGCTTGGCCAGCGCCATCTACTTCAAGGGGAACTGGGCGGAGCAGTTCGACGTCGCCGCCACTTCCCCGCAGCCCTTCCACCGCGCCGACGGCACCGTGGCCGAAGTCTCCCTCATGCACCGCCGTGGCCGCTACGACCATGCCCAGCTCGACGGCTTTCAGCTCCTTGCCATCCCCTACCGGGGGGAGGAGCTCGAGATGGTGGTGGTGTTGCCGGCGGCGCCGCAGGGGCTCTCGGCGGTCGACGAGCAACTCACGGCCGAGGCGCTCCTCGCCTGGCGCCAGGGGGGGGAGCGGGTCGAGGTCGATCTCTGGCTGCCGCGCTTTCGCCTCGACGACGGCTTCGAGCCGGTGCGCCATCTCAAAGAGCTCGGCCTCAGCGATCTCTTCCTCCCCGGCACGGCCGACCTCACCGGGATGACGACGACCGAGCGGCTCTCGGTGTCGCGCGTCCTCCATAAAGCTCTGGTCGTCGTCGACGAGGAGGGGACGGAAGCCGCCGCGGCGACGGCCGTGATCGCCAATGCCCCCGGGCCGCCGCCCCCGCAGCCGGTGGAGTTCCGGGCCGACCGCCCCTTCCTCTTCCTCATTCGTGACGCCCGCCACGACACGATCCTCTTCCTGGGGCGCTTCACGGGGCCGTGAGGCCGTCGGCCATGAGGGCCCGCGGACGGCTACCCTCCCAACCGGGCATGCGGCCCCTCTTGAGACCGTAACGGCTCCCGGTTCTCGGGCGTGTTCTCCGGGAGTGGTCCGCGCAGCGGCATCGGGCCTCTCTCCACCCCCGCTTTCCCGGAGAGGTTTTTCTCGATGCGACTCACGATTCTCGGCGTCATCCTGACGATCACGTCCCTGGCCTTGGCGGCGAGCCATGCCCTTCGCCAGTCGGCCGATCCATTCGCCGATGCATCGTCCGGAGAGAACAGCCGCGGCGGTGGCAAGCGCGGAGAGCAGACCATCCCGCCATTCGAGTGGTCGCCCCCGATCCAGACAATTGCCGACGGCTCCAATCGGTTTGCGATCGAGCTCCACCGGAAGCTCGCGGCCGGCGCGGACAACCTCGTCTTCTCTCCGTTCTCCATTCACGCGGCGCTGGCGATGACCGCGACAGGTGCCAAGGAGCGGACGCTGGAGCAGATGGAGAAGGTCCTCCACCTCCCCGACCGCGACGGCCTCCCGGCCGCCGGAGACATGAGCCGCTTCTACAGTACCGGCTCCAAGCCGTACGAGCTCGCTGTGTCGGCTGGGCTGTGGGGCCAGAAGGGAGTCGCCTGGAACAGCGATTTCGTCGCTCTCCTCGGCGACCGCTTCGCCGCTGGGTTCAACGAAGCCGATTTCGCCGCCAGCCCGGAAACCGAACGGCTACGCATCAACGCCTGGGTCGCCGAGCGGACCCGCGAGCGGATCCAAAACATCATCCCCGAAAATGCCCTGTCTGAAGCGACCCAGCTCGTGCTCGCCAACGCCGTCTATTTCAAGGGAAAGTGGGCCCTCGAGTTCGATCCAGAGCGGACGAAGCATGAGCCCTTCCACCGTGCTGATGGCAGCTCCATCGACGTGCCGCTGATGGCCCAGCACAGCGACTTCGACTACGCCGAACAGGAAGGCTTCCAACTCCTCGCCCTCCCCTACCGCGGCGGGGATCTCGAGATGGTCGTGCTCCTCCCCAGGGAGCCAGACGGCCTGAGAGCTCTTGAAAACCGGCTCACCGCCGAGTCGCTCCTCGATTGGCGTCACGCGGCGCGGCAGTGGGACGTGATCGTCCATCTGCCCCGATTCCGCATCGAACACGCTTTCCAAGCGAATCCCCTGCTCGCGAGCCTGGGGATGACCGACGTCTTCGCCAGGTCGGCCGATTTGTCCGGGATGATCGACGACGCTGCCGGCGGGCCTCGGCTGCTCGTGTCGGATGTGATCCATCAGGCCTTCATCGAGGTCAACGAGGAGGGCACCGAGGCAGCCGCCGCGACCGTAGTGATCGCTGCGCTGTCGAGCCCTCACCAACCCCCGCAGCCGGTTGAGTTCCGGGCCGATCGCCCCTTCCTGTTTCTCATCCGCGACGCCCGCCACGACACGATCCTCTTCCTGAGGCGCTTCACTGGGCCGTGAGGGCCCGAACAGAACCTTGCGAAACAATCAGGATTTACGCAGAGCGTGGGGAAAGGCAGCGAAATCGGCGGCTCTCCACATCTTTTTTCGCACCGTCCCCTCGGGCGATCCAGGGTTCCGCCACCCACGCTTGCAATCGTCCCGGCAAGCCCTACTCTGACGGCCAGCTTTGCGGAGGAGCCGGTTGAGGCCGACCGAAGCATCGTTAAGTGCTGGTGTTGATCGCCAGAGTTTTTGAGCATTCGTTCTCCGAGGGGTGTGTCGTGTCGAAGTTTTGTCTTTCTGCTGTCGCGATCCTCTCAGCTGCCGCGCTTGCGTTCTCTGCAAGTGCCGCGATCGCCGTCCCCGCGACTGGCACGCTCACGGTCTACGGCACTGCCAGCGGTGAAACTGGCCCGCAATACACCGCCGGCACGATCCTTATTTCTGACACGGTGC
>JBAWVV010000378.1:0-4390 GCA_037147115.1 Planctomycetia bacterium
TTGCGGCATCGTATTCATAATGACTGCCAAGACAGAGGGCGTCGCCGACAAGGGCCCCAAAAAATGCCCCTTTGATTGCTTCTTTTTGTGGCAAGTGGTTCATGCGTGTCCCTTGTTCCAGGTGTGGAAGGCTAGAACCAATACGTCGGGTAGTGCCGTGCCGGATGGCGCGAGAGGTTGTTCACGATCAGTGCGACAACCAGCAGAAGTATCGAGCCCAGCAAGACTGGAAATACCGCATACAGGTATCCCAGTTCACGAATGGCATCACCGCCGATGACCGCAATGAGAGCCGTCGCGCCGCCCGGCGGATGCAACGATCGCGTGAGGTGCATGAGAAGAATGGCGGACGACACCGCAATGGCCCCCGCCAAGGCCGCCTGGTGCTTCTCCGGTAGGAGCATTGCCGCGGTCACGCCGGCGATCGCTGAGATCACGTTGCCCAGCAGAAGGTTCCGCGGCTGCGAGAACTCTGCCAACGGCGCCCCATAGATCAGGACTGCGGCAGCACCAAACGAACCAATGACATACGCCCCGTCTAATCCGCTCCATCGGGCAAGGTAAGGGCCACACGTCCCGATAACGTAGATGCCCACAAGTGCTCCCAGCCACGACCAGACAATCTGAGGCAAAGGCTTACGAGGCGAGCACTCGCCCTTCGTCTTCATCCGGTCAAGAAATGACGTCATCGCATTCACAGCCGTGTGCGGTGCCGGATACCGCTCATGATCCGGCAATCGCGTGCCTTCCCCGGTGAAGTGAAGCGCACGTGACTCGGAGAGTGTATCAGCTTCTGCGGCGTGCCCTGTCATTGCCCAAGTTCGTGCACCAGCTGCCGCGCTCGTGATCCCGCAGGCCGGCTTCTGGTAACGCGTGGGCTCCTGTCAACGGCGTCGCGACGTGTTTCCAGCGTCAATGGAAGAGTTGCCAGTGATCGATATTCGCTCGCGATGATGACCGTCTTGTCAGTCGCGTGCAGCCGTCCCCCGGCTCGCATACTGCCGGGCGGCGGCCTGGAGATACCGGTCAAAGTCGGCATGGGCACGGGCGAGTTCGAGCACGCCGTCCCGCCGCAGCACGTAGACCTCCACGTCGGCGAGCGCCCGGATCGTGGCGGCACGGGGAACGTTCGCGAGGATCGCCAGCTCGCCGAAGAACGATCCTGGCTGCAGGACCGCGAGCTGCTCAGGCGGCTCGCCCCGCAGCACCTCGACTTGTCCCCTCGTCAGAAAATACATCTCGTCCCCCACGTCCCCCTCGTGCACCACGACGTCGCCCAGCGCGAACATCCGGGCATCGAGCCGCGGGATGATGTCGCGGAGAAACTCGCTGCTGGCGCTCTTGAAGAAGGGCACTTGTTCGATGAGGGCGGCGGTGATCGCCCGCATTCGAAGCAGATCGCGGTCGACCTTGCCCGGCCCCTTGGAGGGCATCTCGGAGATCAGATGGACGTCGGCCGGCACCATGAACTCCGCCAGGCGGTCGGCGACGAAGGTCCGCAGGTCTTTGGGACTGGCCGCACCGTCGGTCTCCAGGATGACGTAGGCGTGCGGCACCTCGCCCCAGAAGGCGTCGGGAACGCCGATGACGCAGGCCTGCCGGACCGCCGGGTGCTCCGTCAGCGCCGCCTCCACTTCGAGGGGCGCGACCTTGTTGCCCCCGACGACGATCACGTCCTTCCTTCGACCCACAAACCACAGATAGCCGTCCTCGTCATAGCGGCCCAGGTCACCGGTCTGCACCCATCCCCTCTGCAGCGTCTTGCGGGTCATGGCCGATTCGTTCCAGTAACCGTCCATGATCCCCGGTCCGCTGACACGGATGTCCCCGACCATACCGGGGGGAACGTCGACGCCGTGCTCGTCCACGACCGCGACGTGGACGCCGTGCCACGGCAGGCCGATGGACCCCGGCTTCTTGCGACCGTACGGCGGATTCATCGCGTAGACGCCCGTCTCCGTGGAGCCGCACTGCTCGGTGACGGGCACGCCCGTGAGGCGCTCGAAGGCCTCCAGCAGCTTGGTTGACAAGCGGTCACCGCCAGCCAGGCAAAGCCTGAGGTGGCTGAAGTCGCAGCCCTGGAAGTCGGAGTTCGCTACCAGCTGCGCGAGCTGCGCTGGGCCGAGCGTCAAAAACGTCTTGGCGGGCTGCCGGCGCAGGGCGGCGACGAAGTTTGCGACGTTGAACTTCCGCACCAGGCCGACCCTTCCGCCGACCCACAGCGTGGGCAAAAGCTGGCAGCGGAGGGCCAGGGGACGCGAACAGGACGTCGCTATCAGCGTGACGTCATCCGCCGTGAGCGTGACCCGCGCGAGGTATTTGCGGACACCGTTGGAGATGGCCCCGTGGGAGAGGACGACCCCCTTGGGACGCGACGTGGTTCCGGAGGTGTAGATCATCACCGCCGGGCTTTCATCGTGCGTCGCTTCGGCGGGAAGCTCGCGTTCTGCCCCGAGGAGCGAATCAAACGGCCGCCGGCTCGCGGCGGATGCTTCGCCCCCGACGACGGCGATCCGGGGCACGGCCCCCAGGGCCCCCACCTCTTCGAGTCCGGACACCCGTTCGTGATTGACGATCAGGATTGCGGCTCCGCTGTGGCCGAGCGCGTAGCCGACTTGGAGCGGGTGGTATTGGTAGTCCAGCGGCACCGCGACCAGCCGCATCCGGAAGCAGGCGAGGTAGCAGACGACCGTCTCGAGGCAGTTCGGCAGCAAGAAAGCCACCCGATCTCCCTCCTCGAGACCCATGGCTGCGAGGCCCGATGCCAGCCGCGAGGCCAGCCGCTCGATCTCCACCGCGGTGGTCCACGATCCGTCGCACTCGAGGATCGCCCGGTGTGGATCGATCTCGACGGACCGTGTGAGCAGGCGATGGAGCATGAAAGCGGTCACCCGGGTCACGCAGGATCACTCGCGATACGGGTAAGCCATCTCGCGAGACAAACGGCACCCCAAGTGGTATAAGTCAATGCTCGTCAGCGCCGCAAGCAGCGGAAGACTCCGCCGAGAACGCCCGTCACCGTGGTATCCGACGATCCAGCTGTTTCGGGCCACGACGCGACCGGTGATGCCGGCCGCGGTTCCGCCATCCTTTTCACCCTGGCGGCCCTGCAGTTCATCGCGATCGTCGACTTCATGATCGTGATGCCGCTGGGGCCACAACTGCTCGCCGACCTCACGATCGACGCCCGGAAGTTCAGCTGGGTCGTATCGAGCTACACGCTCGCCTCCGGAGTCGCCGGATTGCTGGCGGCGCCTTGGCTTGACCGCGTGCCGCGGAAGATTGCCTACCTCGTGTGCGCGATCGGCCTGCTCGCGGGGACGGCGGCCTGCGGGCTGGCAAGCAGCTACCCACTCTTGCTCGCCGCACGGTGCGTGACCGGCGGCTTCGGCGGCGGCCTCGGCGGGCTGGGGCTGGCGATCGTGGCGGATGTATTCCCGCCCGACCGTCGCGGCCGCGCCACGGGCACGCTGATGCTGGCCTTCGCCTTCGCCTCCGTAGCGGGCGTGCCGCTGGGGATCGCACTGGGCACGCAGTTCGGCTGGCAGGCGCCCTTCTTCGCTTTGGCGGTCCTCGGGCTGCCGCTGGTGGGGCTGGCGGCGTGGTCGCTGCCGCGGTTCGAGCCCCACCCGGATGACTCGGCTCGGCATCCGCTGGTACGCCTCGTCGACACGCTGAACCGTCCCCCCCATCGCCTCGCCTACGCCATGATCTCGCTGTTGATGGTCGGCGCGTTCTCCGTGATCCCGTTCATCTCCACCTCCTTCGTGGCCAATGTGGGTGTGACCCAATCGCAGTTGCCGGTCGTGTTCGTCGTCGGGGGGCTGCTGACGCTCGCCACGACGCCGCTCGCCGGCCGGCTCGTCGACCGCTTCGGAGGGCTCGCGGTGTTTCGCGTCGTCGTGCCGCTGTCGGCCCTGGGGATGCTCATCCTCACGCACCTGCCCGCGGTGGGCATCGGCGGTGCCGCCACGGCCGCGGCGTTCCTGATGGCGACCAACTCGGCCCGAATGGTGACGGCGATGTCACTGATCACGGCGAGCGTCGAGCCCCGCCGCCGCGGCGGCTTCATGTCGGTCAACTCGTCGGTGCAGCACCTCGCCAGTGGCCTGGGGACCACGATCGGCGGGCTGATCGTCGAGGGGGGCGCGGGGGAGCCGCTGCGTCACTTCGGGACGGTCGGCATTCTCGCCGCCGCGTTGACCCTGACGAGCCTGTGGATTGCCCCTCGCATCCGGCCGATCGTCAAGCACCACGGCAACCACGCCGGGATTCTCGACCAGCCGGCCACGGCTTCGGCATCATGCAGCGGGGCCAGCCGATCGACGCGTGGCTGAGTGGTTGGCGAGCATGGGGTTGGCCACCATCGCTTCCGAGTGAGGTGTTGCGA
>JBAWVV010000379.1:0-4386 GCA_037147115.1 Planctomycetia bacterium
GGCGGTGGCGGCTACGGCGGTGGTGGCGGCGGCGGTGGCCGTGGCTACGGCGGCGGCGATCGCTACTAGTCTTTCGGGTTTTTCTACGGCATTCGCCGTGCGGAGGCCGGGGCGACGTCCCGGCCTCCGCCGGCCTTGCCGGCTGGGAATCCGATCCCTTCGCCATCGACGTGGAGCCTTCCACGTCGATGGTTTTTTGGGTCGATAGTCCTTTCCGCCCCGGGGCTCGGTCAGACCACTTTTCCCCCCTGAACGTTTGCCCTGTAGGATGTTTTTGTCAGGGGGCGTATGATCATTGGCTTCTTGGGCGGGGGGCGAGAGTGTCCCGGGCCCGGTCGGCCTAGGCCTTTTCCTGGTTCGGCGATTTTCGTTTTTTTCCGTTCCATTTCCTCCGGTTCCGTTTCCCCACGAGCACACGATGCCTCCTGCCAATCCGAAGTTCGGTAAGTTCGCCAAGAAGAAGGCCAAGCCCCGCGCCAAGGTCAAGCGGCGCGACCCGATCTACATTGACGGCGCTCGCCCGCGCCCGATGTATGTCGACTACAAGGATCTCGAGCTCCTCGGGAAACTCGTCAACCGGCAGGCCAAGATCCTCGGTCGGCGCAAGAGCGGCTGCACCGCGGCCAGCCAGCACGCTGTTACGTCGGCCATCAAGCGGGCCCGTTTCATGGCCCTTCTGCCGTACGTCGGCGAGTGATCGACCCCGTCATCATCTTCCCCGGGCCCGCCGCCGATCGGCGGCCCCGGGGGAGTGACGTGACGAGGGGTTCTGCTGACAGATCTCTTGCAGGATCGATCGCGGGATTCCACGGTGCCTCGCACGATTCGCTCCCGCCCTGCCTCTGGCGGGGCTCCTCCGGTGACGCTTCCCGATGAATGAGGCCCGCGGAGCTTCCCCGACCGACGTCTTGCCGGCCCCGTTTGTCGTCCGTCGGCGGGTCGAGTTTCGCGACACCGATGCCGCTGGTATCGCCCATTTTTCGACCTTCTTCGTCTGGATGGAATCGGCGGAGCACGAGCTTCTTCGGCACGCCGGTGTGCCGCTGGTCGACGTGGTGGAGGCGTCGGCGTTCGCTGACGACGGGGAAGTACGGGAGCTGCCGGGCACCTACAGCTGGCCGCGTGTCAGCGCCAATTGCGACTACAAATCGGCGGTCCGGTTCAACGACGAGCTCGACATCGTCGTGGGGCTCGAGGCGATCGGCCGCTCGAGCCTCACCTGGGCGTTGCGGTTCGAGCAGGCGGGGCGCTGGATCGCCCAGGGGCGGGTGGTGGCGGTCCGTTGCCTGCTGCGGCCCGGGCTTCCCCCGGTGGCCGTGCCGATCCCCGAGGCGGTGCAACGGCGTCTGAAGCCCTACTGCAATCGGCTTCCCGCAGCGCCGCAAGCGTGACGGTGCCGGTGACGAGAAAGCCCCCTGCTCACGGAGGTTGACATGCTCGAAGTCGACCAAGTCACGAAGGCCTACCCCGCGCCGACCGGGCCGGTGCCGGTGCTCCGCTCGATCGACCTGCGCCTGGCGCCGGGAGAGCGGGCGACGGTGATGGGGCCGAGCGGCTCGGGAAAGAGCACGCTCCTCGCGATCCTCGGCGCCCTCGACGAACCGACCTCGGGGCTGGTCCGCCTCGACGGCATCGACCCGTTTGCCGGCGGCCCGGCCGAACGGGCCTCGTTTCGCAACCGCCGGATCGGATTCGTGTTTCAGGAGCATCATCTCCTCGACGGCTGCACGGCGCTCGACAACGTCGTTCTCCCCGCCCTCGCCGCGGGGGCCGTGACCGGCGCCGTTGAGGACCGGGCCAGGCGGTTGCTGGCCCGTGTCGGCCTCGCGGCCCGGGAACGGCATTTTCCCGGCGAGCTCTCCGGCGGGGAACGGCAGCGGGTCGCCGTGGCGCGGGCGCTGATCCTCGAACCGCGTCTGCTATTGGCCGATGAACCGACCGGCCAGCTCGACGCCCATGCCGCGGGGGCGATCGCCGAGCTCCTCGTCGAGCTCGCCGCCGAAGTCGCTGGGATGCTCGTCGTTGTCACCCACGCCGACTCGATCGCGGCCCGGGTGGGGGGGATCCACCACCTCGTCGACGGACGGCTCGTTGCCGATGGAGGGAGAGGATGAGCCCGAGCGTCGCCGATCCGCCGGAGGGGAAAAGGCGCGGCGGCGTCGGTGCGGCCCGATCGATCCCGGCGCTCGCCTGGTCGCTCGCCCGCCAATGGGTTTTCCAACTTGCCGCGCTGACCGCGGCCTGTGCCGTCGTGGCGGCGACGATCGCTGGGGCGCTCGGCGTCGGCGATGCCCTCCAAGGGGGGCTCCGCTCCCTGGCGCTGGAGCGTCTCGGGGGCATCGTCGCCACCGTTGTTGGGGATGATTTCGTCAGGGCCGAACTGGCCCGGGAAATGAGCCGGGCCGAACTGGCGCCGGCGAGCGTTTCCGGGGCTGAGAGCGCGGTCGTGCCGGCGCTTGTCCTCGAGGTCGCCTTCGACGCTCCGGGGGGCCCCGGGCGCGAGCCGCGCTCGGCGCGGGCGACGCTCCTGGCCTGCGACGATCCAGCCCCTCTCCGCTTCGATCCGCAAGCCCCCGCGGTCGGCCGCGACGAGGTCGCCCTCAACGAAGTCCTCGCCAGGGATCTCGGCATCGCCGTCGGGGAGACCGTCGTCCTGCGGATCGCCAAGCGTTCAGAGGTGCCGGCCGATAGCCCACTGGGGCGCCGCACGATGGAGTCGCTCGGGCGCCGGTTGCGGGTCACGGCGCTCCTTCCCCCCCGCGGCCTCGGCCGCTTCTCCCTCCGCCCCGCCCAGGCCACCGGAGGGAAGGCGCTGGTGTCGCCGGCCACCGCCCAAGAGGTGCTCCGCCGCGGCGATGTCGCCAACGCGGCTTTCGCGATCGGCGATGTCGACGCCGACACGCTCCGGCGGGCACTCCATCCGGCCCTCGAGGATCTCGGCCTGCAACTCGAAGAGGTGGCCGGCGGGGACGCCGGAGCGCTGCGGTTATCGAGCCGTCGGCTCCTCCTCCCGGCGGAGATCGACCGGGCCGCGGCGAAGGTGCTCGGGCCGCTCGGCGGGAAGCGGACGCTCGCCTTCCTCGTCAATGAGATCGGCGTGCCGGCCGCAGATGGGCGGCCAGCGGCCGCGATCCATTACTCCACCGTCTTGGCCCTCGGCGACACCTCACTTCCGGTGGGAGGGCTCGTCGATGACCAGGGCCTGGCGCTCAAGATGCCGGACGACGAGGGGATCGTCATCGATCGGTGGATGGCCGACGATTTCGCCGCCCAGGGACATCCGGTGGCGCCGGGGGACGTCGTCGACGTCCGTCTCTTCCGCTCCGAGACGCTCCACGGCCGCGTCGAGGAGGAGAGCCACCGCCTGCGGATCAGCGCTGTGGCGCGGATGGAGGGGGCCGCGGTGGCCCGGAGCCTCGTGCCAGAGGTCGAAGGGATCACCGACGAGAAGTCGATTGCCGACTGGGATCCCCCCTTCCCCTTCGATCGTTCGAAGGTCCGCACCGTGCCGCCACACGACGAGGACGACCGCTACTGGAAGGCCCACGGGGCCACCCCGAAGGCGTTCGTGTCGCTGGCTTGCGGCGAGCGCCTCGCCGGGAGCCGGTTTGGCGCGACGACCGCCTGGTTCGTGCCGGCATCGGACCCGCGCGCGGAGATCGCCGCCGCCCTCGCCGCGGCCATCGTGCCGGAGCGCGTCGGCCTGCGGGTCGAGGCATCGCGCGCCGACGCGCTGGCCGCCGCCAGGGGATCGACGCCCTTCGGTGGCCTGTTCCTCGCCCTCTCGAGCTTCGTCGTGGTCGCCGGGCTGCTGCTGGAATGGCTCCTTTTTTCTCTCCTGGTGGCCGCGCGGCGACGCGACATCGGCGTTCTTGCGGCGATTGGCTGGCCGGCAGCGCGGATCACCCGGTTGCTCGTGCTCATCGGCGCTCTCGCCGCCGCCCTCGGTGGCATCGTCGGCACGGCGGTCGGACCGGCGTGGGCGCGACTCCTCCTCGGGGCGCTCTCCTCATCGTGGAACGCCTCGGTGGCGGCCGGATCGAGCTCGGCCTTTGGCGACGGGGCGATCCGCTGGACGAGCCTCTGGCCCGGCGCCGTGGCCGGCTTTCTCCTCTCGATGGCGGCGATCGTGTCGGCCGCTCGCCGGGCTGCCGGGCAGAAGCCGCTGACGCTGTTGCGGGGCGGGGGAGACCTAGCCGCCGCCGATCGCCCCCGGGCCGGACGTCGGGCGCTCGTGGTGGCGCTCCTCGCGCTGGTCGGGGCGCTGGCCGTCGCAGCGCTGGCGGGGCGGCTCGAGGCCCAGGCGGGCCAGGCCGCATTCATAGGCCACGAGCCCGGCCACGCCTCCCTGGAAGGGCGGCAGGCCGGGCACCGAGATGCAGGCGA
>JBAWVV010000380.1:0-4376 GCA_037147115.1 Planctomycetia bacterium
GGGTTACGGCTCATTTGCGGGATCTCCGAGAAACTCGGCTGGGGTACTCTTTTTTGTGCCCCTTCTCGTTCCGGCAGTCAACGGCAGGCCCGGGGTCACCGGAGCGAACGTCCGGCGGACGGGCAATGGGCATCCCCCGGCCCCGTCAGCTGCCCGCGGCTTCGTCGATGAGGGGGTCGAGCCCACCCAGCCGCCATCCCCGACAGAGCGTGCGGATCGCGGCCGTGTCGGCTTCGGGATTACGGGACAGGAGCTCCACGATGTCGGCACGCGACTTCGCTCCCCCCGCATAAAGCTTGAGCGCGACCAAATGCGGGAGCGGCACGATTCGAAGCGGGCTGCCGGGGCGGACGACGGTGTCGGCCACCGCGATGCCGCCATCGATCACCGCCGGAAACCGTCCGCCGTAGTTCACGATCTGGACGAGACCAAATGAACCGCGAACATCAACGACGCCGCCGAGGGGATCCGCGCCATCCGGCTCCCGAAGCTCGACTTCAAAGCCCGCAGTCCGCAGGGCCGAGGCAACCCGGTGAAGCGTGGGCAGATCGGTATTCACACCGAGATCGAGATCATCGGTAAACCGAACGTAGCCATGCGCTGCCAGCGCGATCGCTCCGATCACCAGCGCGTCAACGCCCCCCGCAGCGAGAATGGCGCTGACTTTTTCAGCGGCCGCGATGACGCCATCGGGGTCGGCCATGGGTCAATCCTTGCGGGGCGCTGGGCGAAGCTCCGCGAATCGCGCGGACATCCCCAGGGCCGCCTTGATCCGCTCCTCGATCGTCATCCGGCGCACCCGCTCAATCTCCGCCCTCAGCGAAGCCGCATGGCTGGCACTCGGCCGCCGGCGCGGAAATGACGCTTCAGGTTCCATGCCGCCGGCCTTTCGGAGAAAGCGAGGCAAAACGATCGGTGAAAGTACCGCGTTGCCTTTCCAGCATAGGTCGTCAGCGCCAGCCGTGGAAATCCCGCAAACAACCCAGCGCCCCGCCGCCGACCGGGCGTGGAGAGCTGGGGCGGCTAGGGAAACGGGGCGGCTAAAGATACGGGGCGTCTGGGAAGCTCCGAAGGCGTGGGCGTATGGAGAGGCTACGGGAGCTGCCCGATGACACAGGTTGTCCTGCGGGCGGGCTGAGGCGCGTGTCGATCAAAAGGAAGAGTCTGTCGATCGTGCGGATTATCCGCCCGGCGACGGTCATCGACAAGCAACGAGGGGACGACGCATGGTCCACGGCGGCAGACAAGCAATCCACGTGTCGGGCTTCCTCGTGGCGATCGCCATCGCTCTGCCGACTTCCACGACAGAGGCTCAAACCGGCACCCGCTTGTGGCACGGGCTGAAGGCCGCGGCGCAGACCCTCCATCGGGAGAAGCCGGAAACCTGCAAGGACGACTCCGTCGAGCAGCTCGCTAGCGAGATCGACTGGCTGGAGCACCACATCGACACCTACGGCTCGATCGTCGCCAAGCAGCCGGATGTGTGGGGCCAGAGCCGGCTCACGCGCCACCGCTACGAATACGAAGCGCAGATGAAGGCGCAGCTGGGGAACTTCCAGGACCTCAACAACGCGAGCATCAGCCGCAGCGATCAGTCGTTCGTCGGCATGGCGATGGCGATGAGCCAAGGAAGTGCCGGGGCGACCCCGCAAAGCACCACCAACGTCCAGAACATGATCTCCGATCCCACCAATCCCTCCAGCGGCGTCATCGATCGGACTGCCCCGTTCACGACAGGGACGCAGCAGCCGTTCGCAAGCTACGGCTTGTCGGACAACAACGCCGTCAGTCTCGAGCCGTCGATCCACCTCGATCATCTCTCGCAGTACATCGGCCACCTCGACGAGCTGCGGCGAATCAACGAGGGAGACGACACCGTCGACTCCCCGGGCTACGCGCTGAATCTCGTCCGCATCCCGATCTCGATCATCCCCGGCAAAAGCACCCAGCGCGGGCACGGCGCGGAGGTGACTGTGATCGGCGAGGCGCAGCTGGGGGACGATCTCCTCCCCACGACGTACCGCAACATGGTGATCAACGACTTGATCGATCTCCTCGCCCCGGGGCTGACCTTCGCCGTCAACAACGGCGAGGTCCGCACCGCGCTGTGCATGACAGGGCTCGCGCAGGATATCAACGCCTTCGAGGCCCGGATCCTCCCCAACGGCCGGCTCGTTCCCGGAGGAGAGGACGTCGATCCCGTTCGTGAAGACCAGCGGCGCAAGCTCGTGGCAAGGGTGCGCAAGGCGATGCGCTCGCATACGGTGTCGGTGTCGGTGCCGACGGCGAAGATGCGGCGGGCGCGGATGCCGCTCCCGCCGGAAGAGCTCGTCGATGTCGTCGGCGAGGTCCAGGTGGCGCTCCTCCTCCGGGCCACCTTCGAGGCCCTCGGGGCCAACCCGGCCAACCGTCCCTGCCTCGAATACAACGACGTCCGCGGCTTCCTCGGCGAGGAGCTCCAGGCCGCCTACGACTTCCTCTCGCAGGAGCGGCAGGCGGCGGTGTGGGAGGAGATGCCCGGCTGGAACATCGCGGAACTGATCCGCAGCCATCGGATGGGGGAGCTCGAGCTGCGGCGGCGAGCGTTCTTTGAGTCGCTCGGCCTCGACGACGAGGCGCCTTTGAGCCACACGATCACCGAGCCCTGCCTGGGCTGTGCCTGCCGGGGATCGTGCGAGAACGACGTCGGCCCCTGCAAGATCTGCCGGACGACGACGGCGGTGCTCGCCTGGATGATCCTCGTCGAATCGGCGATCCTCAACGAGCGACTCATCGAGGACATGCGAAACATCTCCGCTTCCAAGGGGTTCGCGGCGACATGTGCCTTCGCCGGCCCGTTCTACGGCCCGAATCCTTCTCCAGAGAGCCGCGACGGCTTCAACGACTACGTCCGCCGCCGCTGGCCGATCCGGATCTTCGCTCTCGATCCGGTCTCCGACGAGCAGAACGTGGAAGAGATGTTTTCCCAGCGGCGCGAAATGCAGCTGGCCTTGGCGATGTCGGTGGCCCATGGCAAATCCAACCGGCAGACGATGTCCCGCTACGACCGCGCCCTGCAGACAAACATGGCGACGATCGGCCTCAATCAGACCGCCGTCGGCTTCACCCACGGCGCCGACACCTTCGGCTGGCGCTTCTACCCCCGCGTCCAGGCCCCCCCGACGCAGAACAACCTCACCGCTTTCCGCGACACGCTCATCGGTACCAACTCGCGGAAGCAGGATCTCTCCCAGCGCTTCCTCGAGCCGGGGATGCGCGAGTGCACGGCGATGATCGTCATGCCGTCGTTTGTCCCCTACGTGACGTTCGACATCCGTACGAACTGGTTCTCCCTGACGAACCCGAAGTCGACCGATCAGAGCATGCGGCAGGCGGTGAAGCTTTCCCGGAGCGTCAAATCGATGCAGCAGTCGGCCGCGATGTGCGCGCAGAATGCCGGTGCCTACCGCGATGGCGAAGTGGCCCGGCTGATGCGGCGCGTCGATCAGCTCGACCGCGAGCTGCCGCTGCAGACGATGATCGCGCAGATCCCCTACGAAAACACCAGCGGCGGCTTCGAGCTGTTCAACACCGGCGTCACCGACCTCGCCCCGGAGCTCATCGGCTATTACGGCGCCGAAGGGGTCGACAAGACCGGCACGACGGTCGTGTTCCTCGTCGGCAAGGGCTTCAACCTCCACGACACGAGCGTCATCGCCGGCGGGAAGTCGGTGCCGATCACGATGATCAGCCGGCAAGTCCTCCGGGCGGAGATCCCGCCAGGCGTGCAGACGATCCGCATGCCCACGAAGGGGCAGGCCGCGCCGACTCCCGCCACGGCAGCGCGCCACCAGGGCCACACGCAGCGACTCGTCGCCCGGCGCTCGGCGTCGGGGGTGATGCTTGTCAGCGGCACCGAAAAGATCCCCACGCCGGCCGGTGCTCCGCAGAATCCGCTCCGGGATCAAGGACCTTCTGCTGGCCAGGGGCCTTCCACTGGCCAGGGTCCCACCGGTAGCCAGGGACCATCCACCGGCCAAGGACCATCCGGTGGCCAAGGTCCTTCCGGTGGACGTGATCCCTCTGGTGGCCAAGGTCCTTCCGGTGGACGCGATCCCTCCGGTGGCCAAGGTCCTTCTGGTGGACGTGATCCTTCTGGTGGCCAAGGTCCCTCTGGTGGACGTGATCCCTCTGGTGGACGTGATCCCTCCGGTGGACGTGATCCCTCCGGTGGCCAAGGTCCTTCTGGTGGACGTGATCCTTCCGGTGGCCAAGGTCCTTCTGGTGGACGCGATCCCTCCGGAAGCGGCAAGTCATCCAGTGGCGGCAAGTCATCCAGTGGCGGCAAGTCATCCAGTGGCGACAAGTCATCCAGTGGCGACAAGTCATCCAGTGGC
>JBAWVV010000381.1:0-4372 GCA_037147115.1 Planctomycetia bacterium
GGGAGCATCCTTGCCGCCGCGGCCCCCTAAGCCAACGTCGGCTCCACCCATTCCGCCGTCGTCTCCCACTGCTAAGGCTCGATCGTCAAACCGCCAACCGAGAGCCGGCAAGACGACCGCCGGTCGTGAGGGATCCCGTAGAGCCGTCCCGGCCCCGGATCTCGGGTTTGCTCCGACTCAGGAGCAGGAGCAGGCGCTCAAGGCATTCCAGACCGGCGACCACCTGAAGATCAACGCCTTTGCCGGCTCTGGCAAAACATCGACATTGGCACTGCTTGCGCGAAATGCCCGAGGGGCTGGACTCTACGTGGCATTCAATCGCGCCTGCGTCAAGGACGCTGCACAGCGTTTCGGTGACAATGTCGTCTGCCAAACCCTTCATGCCACAGCACACAGGGCAATGCGGGGAGATTTCAAGAGGGACAAGCTTGCCGGAAAGCTAAATCCGAACGTTGTCCTGGGCTACTTCAATATCGATCCATTCGATTGCGGCATGTCGAAGCTTTCTGACAAGCAGTTGGCGAGCCTCGCCCTCGCCACCTTTCGTCGCTTCGCCCATAGCAGCGAGTCGGATATCTCGCGGATTGAAGTGCCCCAATTCGGGCATCTTGCCCTCGTTCCTCCGGATCTTCTCCGAAAACTGACCACCACGATTCATGGAGTCGTTGCTGCCATGTGGCAGAAGATGTGCGACCCGAGTTCCGCGATGCCTCTTGGACACGACGGCTATCTGAAGTACTGGGCATTGCGGAAGCCCCTGCTCGGATACGACTTCATCCTCTTGGATGAGGCGCAGGACACGAACGATGTCGTGCTGGATCTGCTGGCGAGGCAGAAATCCCAGGTGGTCTATGTCGGGGATCGACACCAGCAGATCTATGAATGGCGGGGGGCCGTCAACGCGCTGGAGAAGGTCCGTACCCCGATCGACTGTGCGTTGACGAAGTCGTTTCGGTTTGGATCCGGCATCGCGGCACCGGCCAACATCGTGCTCTCGCGGATGGGCGAGCAGAGGCGAATCGTCGGGAATGACCGCGTCCAGAGTTCAGTTGGCCCAATAGAACGACCAGAGGCGATCATCGCTCGCAGCAACGGGGCAGTGCTCGCGGCGGTGATCGCGGCGCTTGATTCCGGCGTGATTCCCTATGTTGAAGGGGGGACGGACGACCTCAAGAAGTTGATCGGCGGCGTCTTCGACCTGAGCGAGAAGGGCTTTTCGTCAGTACCGGAGTTTTTCGGTTTCAAGACATGGGCGGAGGTCGTCGAGTACTCGGAGACCGATTACGGCCAGGAGCTCGCCACGTTCGTGCGTCTCGTTGAGACGTACGGGGCCGGTCCCCTCTGGCACCTGCTCAAGCGAATCGCCGACGATCCTTCCCAAGCATCCGTCACGATCTCGACGACGCACAAGGCCAAGGGAAGAGAGTGGTCCTCCGTCCGCTTGGAGGATGACTTTGTTCAGGCAGAAACGGATGACGAGGGAAAACCACGCGATCCGGGGGCGGAAGAGATGCGAATCCTCTACGTCGCGCTCACGCGTGCCAAGACCAGGCTCCAGATCGGCGAGCAGACGGCTCGCTTCCTCGGGCTGTGAACGACGGCCGCAGCTCGTTCATCAAGGACTGGTGCAGCACACCGCCCCGGGTCACCCGACTTTCGTGACGTCCGTGAGCGTCCAATGGCGATTGACGCGTTTGCCGAATACGGCGCTGCCAATGGGAGTCAGTCCGGAGAGTTCCCCTGTGACAAAGACAGCGAAGAACTTCCGATTGAGCCCAAAGAAGGACTTCGTGCCATAGAGAATGTGGGCCTTCTTCGTCGTGGATGAAACGACATCGCATCCGTGGACGCCCTGGAAGGTGTCGGGGCGCATTCGAGCCAAAAACCCAGGGTCGGTGAACACGATGCCTGTCCGCGACCCATCCAGAATCTCTCGGAGGGCCCTGAACTCGCCCGAGGCATTCCAGAGACGTTTTTCGAGCCGCACCAGGCAGAGCTTGCAAGTGGCTGTTGCGTCGATCGGTTGGTAGGCATCCGTCCATTCGCAGCGGGCGGCTTCATGCTTGCCGGCGATTCGGCCGTCCGCCAGGGTGAGGGCATGAATGGTCAGCATCCACTCCCCGGACAACGCACTCTTGACGAGCTCGTCCTTCATGCCGATCCGTCCAGACACCGCACACTTCCGCAGCAGCCGCGTGTCCACCCGTTTCCCTGAAATCTCGCTCTTGGCGGCTTCATCGGGGAGCAGCATGGCTCCGGTTTCTTCGCAGCGAAACATCGCCCTGACAAGAGCTTGCTTGCCGCTGGCAGCGCTGGAGACGAGCAGCGACTTCCGAACCTTCTTGCCGGTGACGGAGCATTCACCGAGGGCTGTCGGCAAGACGTCGACCTTGGATTCCGTACATTTCACGAAGCGCGACTTGCTCCCGCGGGCCTGGGTTTCCGGACACACGTCCGTGAGCCGTTCGAGGATCTTCTTTCCGGAGACAGCGCAGGGCACGAGCTCGTCAGGAAGGACGCGGAGCCCAGACTCCTCGCACGCCGTCAGTTCGCTGGTGTCGCCCTTACGCCCAGAGAGTGCCGATGCGGCAGCACGCTCCTTGGCCAACGTCTTTCCAGAGAAATCCGACTTCACGGTGTCTGCAGGTGCGAACAGCTTGCCTGAGAAATCGCACCGCTTCGCCTCACTGCGGTGGGCGACCGAGACGCCATCCGCGAGCACAACGGCCTCGTCGCGGCGAAACCGCTTTCCAGTGATGGTGCTCCGCGCGAGTTCGTCCTCGGCAACGAGTGACCGGGTCACTTCGCACGTCGAGGCTGTCTCCGGGACGACAAATCGCCCTGAGACTGCACTCTTCGTCAGCGATTCCCGGCTGGCGACCTTGCCGGTGATGCTGCAAGTCTCTGATTCCGTCTCGAGAATCCGCTTGCCAGTGATCGAGCAGGTGAGGCATTTGTCTGGCACGGCATAGCCGCCGCCAACGTCGCTACGCTCCATGAGATGCCGGAGGGCGAGTTTGCCGGTCACTTGGCAGGTTTCGAGGCAGTCTTCAGGCAGTTCGTTCGATGTCAGACTGCACCGCCGACGCCTTGGCTCCTTGGTGACGGCCCCGGCTTCCACTTCGATGAGCGAACGATACGCATATTCGAATGCCGCTCCGAGCTTGTACTGCACTTCAAGAGCCCGCGGGCCACCGAGCGTAAACTCAAGGGCGGCAGCCTCCGCTGTGACGCTCGGTGACAGGTCATTCACCAGCTTTTCCCTCCGTTCACCGGCGTCCGTCTTCTCGAGCTCGCGTTCGAGCCGCTGCCCGTAGAACAGTCTGAACTGTTCGATGTCTTTGTCGCTCGAGACACATGCGTCGATCAGCGGCTCCAGCTGGGGGAAGACAGACTTGGGATGCACGGCGGAGGTGGGTTCCACGGGCACCGTCCACGTGTCGAGCGGTGAGTTGACGGTGACAGAGAGAATCTTCTCGTAGCTGTCGACGGCGTTAGCGGCCCGGGTCCGGCAGTAGACACGGCCACTGACGGATCCGCCTCCACGGGACGCACGAGCCTCGATGAAGGTGGCCCCGGGTATCGTTCCAACCCAGCGTTCGGCGACTGCCGATGCCTCGTCGACGGTGGACCGCTTGTCGATTCCCTGCACGGCGCTCTGGCCGATCCACCGCTGCACGAGACGCTCAAATGCCGGTTTGCCCGGCTGAAAGAGCTGCGGCCCTTGGCCGCCGAAGGCTCCCGGCTGTGTGTGCTCTTCCACAACCTTCGGGTCGAAGGTGAACTGTACGCGGTCATTGTTCGCGTCGCGGCCGGAATAGAGGCCGGATCCGTCGTTGCGAACCTGATAGCCCTCCCGCTTCAAGGCGGAAAGGACGAAATCCTCGAGCGGGATCGAGGGCTTGGCGGGCTCGAGCCGGGGCATCGGGATGTCGGCCTGATCCGGAGCATTCATGTCGCCAAGCTTGTCGTTCATCTCCTCCTGCTGTTCCTCGAGGATCTTTCGTGCGTCCTCGATGCTCTGCTCCGCCATTCGTGCCGCGGCTTCCTGATCCTGCCCCTCGAGCGATCGAATCACCATCTCGCGGATTTGTTGCTCGAGGGTGGTCCCATCGGCGTCTCCTGCGGCCTCGAGCACGGCCTCGATGTCTCCCACGGTATGGGAGATCACCTGGAGCTTCTCCATCAGCCGCACCACGATCCGCTGCTCGGGGCTGTTCTGGTGGACGATGTTCGCCACCCACACATTCCGAAACTTCGAGCCGATGCGTTGCACACGGCCGATTCGTTGCTCGACGATCATCGGATTCCAGGGCAGGTCGTAGTTCACCAGGATGTTTGCTGCCTGGAGATTGACGCCCTCGGCGCCTGC
>JBAWVV010000382.1:0-4355 GCA_037147115.1 Planctomycetia bacterium
CGATTCATTTTCCCGTTCGACCGCTCGCGGGCGGTGGTGATGCCGTCGGCCAGCAGCCGGTCTCGAACCCGCCCGTCAGGCAAATATGGCTTCGACCGGCCGCCCCTTGCCGTCCTCGGTCGCGTAGAAGGGCCGCCCCTCGATCTCGTAGACCGTCTTTGGGCTGACGCCCAGCGTCGTGAAGAGCGTGGCATGCAGGTCGGTGATGCCGACCGGATTCTCAATCGCCACGCAGGGCCGCTCGTCGGCGGTCTTCCCGTAGACGAATCCCTTCTTCATCCCGCCGCCGAAGAGCACGACGCTCGAGCCGCCCGTGAAGTGGCGATGCTGGCCGTAGTGGTTGGGCAGTTGTAGGAAGTCCTTGGGAGAGTTGGCCTGGTCGTTGGCCTTCGAGCCAGGCTGGCCTTCCGTGATCATGTCGCGGCTAAACTCGCTGGCAATCACCACAAGCGTGCGGTCGAGCAGCCCGCGGGCCTCGAGGTCGCGAATGAGTGTCGCGATCGGCCGGTCGACCTCCGCGTGGAGTTTCGCCACCGTCTCGTGGCCGCGCTCGTGCGTGTCCCAATGGACGAAGGGCACGTATTCGGTCGTCACCTCGACGTAGCGGGCACCATTCTCCACGAGCCTCCGAGCCAGCAAGCACCCCCGCCCGAATCGCCCAGTATCGTATTGCTCCTGCACCTCCTTCGGCTCCAGCGTGATATCGAAGGCCTCTCGCTCCTTGGCACCGAGGAGGCGATGGGCGTTTTCTAGGCTGCGGAGCATCGACTCTTGGTGGTAGTCGCTCATAAACTCGCGGTTCGGCGACGTCGCCACCAGCCGCTTAAAATGCGCGTAGCGGCTCGCGAACCGCCCGGGCTCCATCCCCTTGGGCGGACGGACGGCGACCGCCGCCTGCTCCGGGAATGGCAGGTTCATCGGCCCGAATTCGCTGCCAAAGAAGCCTGCGGTCGTGAATGCCTTGATCTCCTCGTTCTCGCCGATGCCCTCGAGCCGCTGCCCGATGTTCACGAACGCCGGCATCACCGGATTGCGGAGCCCGAGCACGCGGCTCATCCAAGAGCCGATGTGTGGGCAGGCGACGGTCTGCGGCGGCACGTAGCCGGTGTGCCAGTGATACTGGTGCCGCGAATGAAGGATGCTGCCGAGGTCGGGTTGCACGTGCGAGCGGATCAGCGTCGCCCGGTCGAGCACCTTCGCGATCTCGGGCAGGCCGTTGCAGATCCGCACGCCGTCGATTGCCGTCGGGATTGAAGGGAACGTGCTGATCACGTCGGCCACCGCGAGGCCGGGTTCGAAAGGCTTATATTTCTTCGGATCGAACGTGTCGGGCGCGGCCATGCCGCCGGCCATCCAGAGCACGATGATCGCATCGGCCTTGGGCGAGGGATGCACGATCTTCGCCACATCACCGCTGGCGCGGGCCCGGGGTTCGGGGAGCACGAACGTGGCCGCCGCCGCCGAGGCGAGGCCCTGCAAGAGTTCACGACGGGTTTGCACGGTTTGGACTCCTCTCACGAATCGGTTCCGAAGTTCGTCGCCCGCTGTTCTAGGTCTATTCTAGGTTCATTATCGGATGAGTTGAAAGTCGGGGAGCATGACAATCGCCCAGAGGCAGTCCGCCACGCTCTCCTCGGTCGGATTTTCCCCAAGCATGTCGCGAACAACCGCTGCTTCGGCAGCCGACGGTTCCCGGGAGAGCGCCGCGGCGAACATCCACTGAAGAAGGCTATCGACACATGGGCCGTGCTTTTCGAGCACCGTGCCCCCGCCCTTGGCAAACTCGTCGGCGAGGCTCTGCTCGTTGGCAAGCTGGATTGCCTCGAGCGTAGTCAGGTCGCCCGGGCGGCTGGTAACCACCTGATCGCGGTTGGGCCGGCCCAGCGCGGCCATCAGCGCCGTCCCTTTCACCAACACAGCACGCACCATCGGCACCGGGCCTGCTGCCGATGCGTAGATCAGTTTGCGGTCAAACTCCGCGACGCTTTTCGCCCATGTGGTCTGCGTCTTCACGACCGCGGCCGGCGCCCAATCGTTCGGCTCCTTGTCTTTGGCAAACCTGCCGTTGCCATCCGGGGCGGCGCTCGTCCATTCCCACGAGCCGTCGGTGGCGATCGTTCTGGAAGAGCCGTCGGGTAGTCCCGCCCGGATCTCCACCTTCAGTGCCGCCGGACCACCCGCTTCACCGTTGGCGGCCGTCACGACGATCTCGTTCTCGCCTTTCTTCAACTCGCTCATGAGGAGTTCCATGACCGGCTGCGACCAGTCGTCGCTCGTCGCCGCCCGCTTACCGTTCACAAAGAGCGTAGCCGCGTTGTCCGCCGCGAACACGGCGGCCGCGTGCGCCGGATCATCGGGGAGTTCGAAACGCTTGCGAAAGGTGAGTTTTTCACCCGGTGCCGAATCGGCCAGGTCGTTGGACCAGATCCAGGCGGCGACCACCTCGGGCAGAACGCCTCCCAGTGGCAGATCGAACCGGATCACTTCCGCATCGGGCTTCGCCGGCGCAGTGCTCGTCAGCTGCCAGACGGCGTCGGTGAACTGCTCGGCCGTCATGCGGCGCGGCAGCGGCCCCTTGAAGACAGAGTTGCCGCCCGCTGGCTGGCCCACGCCCGCGGGAGTGGCGGCCCCGTACACCTCCGAGGTGCAGATCGTCTCGAGGACGTGCTTCACGTCCCACGAGTGCGACACCAAGTCGCCGGCGAGCAGGTCGAGCAACTCCTCGCTCCACGGCCGGGCCCGAAGCGCGTCGACCGGATGCACGATGCCACGGCCCAGCAGCCGATGCCAGAGGCGGTTGGCGAGGTTTCGTGACAGCCAGCCGTTCTCGGGCTTCGTCATCAGCGCCGCGAGTTGCTCGAGTCGCTGCGACGGCGGGGCCGAGGCATCCACCTGGCCGAGTTCGGCAAACAGCCAGGCCGGGGTCGCGGTGGCCCCGGTCGCCTTGTCGCAGCGATGCAGTTCCAATCGATTCTCCGAAGAGATCGCCGCGAGGTCGTAAGTCTGCTGGAGCGTCCAGCGATCAACGAACGAATCGTGGCAGCTTGCGCACTTCAGATTGATCCCCAGGAACGTCTGCCCGACGTTCTGGGCGAATTGGATCGGCACGGTCTGGCTCGCGTTCACCTCGCCGCGCCAGACGATGCCGTCGATGAAACCGCGAGACTCGTCGTCCGGCGCGATCAGTTCCCGCACGAACCGGTCGAACGGCTTGTTTTCCACGAGCGAGCGGTGCAGCCAGGTCGTGATCTGCCTGCGGCCGCCCGTGATGAAGCCGGTGCCCGTGTAGTCGTTGCGCAGCAGGTCGTTCCAAAACGTCAGCCAGTGCTCGGCGTATGAAACCTTGTCGGCGAGCAGTTCGCCGACGAGTGCCGTCCGCTTGTCGGGGTTCGAGTCGGCGACGAATGCCGCCACGCGATCCGGGGTTGGAAGCAGCCCCACCAGATCGAGGCTCACCCGGCGGATGAACGTGCGGTCGTCGCACCCGGCGGGTCGGTCGATGCCGCGCTGGTGCCAATACGCATCCACGATCCGGTCGACCGGATTCACGCGGCCTTCCTGCGCCGGGGGGAGTTCGATCAGCCGCAGTTGGAGCGGTGGCTCCCAGGCCGTGCCCTTGAACGCGAAGCCGTCCTCCCAGGGCGCCTTCTCATCGATCCATTGCCGGAGGATCGCCACGGCCTCCGGTGGCAGAGGATCGCCCTCGCTGGGCATGCGGTAATCGGCATCGTCACTCGTGATGCGGGCGATGATCTCGCTCTCGCCCGCCCGGCTATCGACGAAGCCCGGTGTCCCGGAATCGCCGCCGGCGAGCAGGGCCTCGCGGGTGTTCATCGAGAATCCCCCCTGCTTGGCGTCACCCGTATGGCACTTGCCGCAGTGCACTCGCAGGATCGGCACCACGTCGTGCGAGAAGTCGACGGCCCGCGCATCGGCTGCGGCGAGGGTTACCGCGAAGATCGCCAGCCCACGCAGCACGGCCATCAAGGCCCGCCGACCGAGCCGATCGGGTTGTTGTGCGACAGCATCCATCAGCCTGCTTCACCTGCGGGTTTGAACTCTGACCGGCAGTATAGTCAGAGCTTGCAGCGGCCGGAAAACGCGACGACGAGCATCGCGCGATTGGCCTGCTCGAGCGAGGCGTAAACGTCAGGCCGCGGGCCAGGTGGGTGACCTTGACGGGCAGCCCGGCCAGCTGCCCCGAGATTTCGAGCGCCGTGGCGTTGTTTGGGTCTAGAACTAGCGTGCTATCGCTATCAAAATCACGGCCGTCTGCTTTGAGGTCGTAAGCGGGGTGGCGGCGTTGTCTGTGGCGGTGAGGGTTTGCGTGCCGCTGGTGTTGAACGTGACCTTAA
>JBAWVV010000383.1:0-4339 GCA_037147115.1 Planctomycetia bacterium
GGGTGGTAGCGTCGCCGGGAGCATCGCCGGGGCCGGGGCCGTCGGCATGGATGGCGAGGGGATGCGGCCGCCCGAGATGGAGTCGGAGGTCGGTGAGAACGGCGAACCGATTCCGCTCGAGGCCGGCAACGGCGTGCTGGAGATGCACCCCAACGGCTACGGATTCCTCCGGAGCGTCGAGACAAACTACACCCGTGAGCGGACCGACCCGTTCGTTCCCGGCACGATGATCGAACGCTACCGCCTCCGCGAGGGGGTGTACATCAAGGCGATGGTCCAGCCAGGGCGGCGGCAGCAGGGGCCGCGCGTCAAGGAGATCGTCGAGGTCGAGGGGATGGCGCCGGACGACTATCCGAAGGTGAAGACTTTCGACCAGCTGACCCCGATCAATCCCGAGCACTGGCTCCGTCTCGAGACCGGCCAGCAACCGCTCACCACCCGGATCATGGATCTGCTGACGCCGTTGGGGAAGGGGCAGCGGGCCCTCATCGTTGCCCCGCCGCGGACGGGCAAGACCGTGCTCCTTCAGCAGGTTTCGCAGGCGGTGTCGACCAACCACCCCGAATTGTCGCTCGTCATGCTCCTCGTTGACGAACGGCCGGAGGAGGTCACCGACATGCGGCGGACGGTGAAGGGGGACGTGATCGCCAGTAGCCTCGACTGCGATGTCGAGAGCCACGTTCGGCTCTCGCAGTTGGTGATCGAGCGCTGCAAGCGGATGGCGGAGGCCGGCAAGGACGTCTTCCTCCTCATGGACTCGATCACGCGCATGGCACGCGCCTTCAATAAGTGGGTCGGGAACACGGGCCGGACGATGAGCGGCGGCGTCGACATCAAGGCGCTCGACATCCCGAAGAAGCTGTTCGCGACGGCCCGCGTCTTCGAGGAGGGGGGCTCGTTGACGATCGTCGCCACGGCGCTGATCGACACCGGGAGTCGGATGGACGAGCTGATTTTCCAGGAGTTCAAGGGCACCGGGAACATGGAGCTCGTGCTCGACCGGAAGCTCTCCGATCGGCGCGTCTGGCCGGCGATGGACATCTCCCAGTCGGGTACGCGCCGTGAAGAGAAGCTCCTCGATCCCGATACGCTCCATGCCGTGACGATGCTGCGGCGGACGCTCTCGAGCATGCACCATGTCGATGCCATGGAGCAGCTCACGAAGCAGCTGGCGAAGTTCAAGAGCAACCGCGAGTTCATCTCGCTGATTGCCAGTTCCCGCGAGTGACAAGGCCCGGGCCGGGCCACCGACACGTTAGGGTTGGAGGTCGCCGGCGGCCTGCAGCCGTGCCAGCCAGTAGGCGTATTGTGGATCGCCACAGCGGAAAGAGAACACGGCATCGGGGAGCCGTGCCTCCCCCTCACCCGCAGAGCGAACGCGGACAACGACAGCCCCGTCGCTCCGCTGCTCGATGCGGACATGACTCTCGGGGATCGGCGAAGGCTCCGAGGGGGGCGTCATGGAACGGTGCCTCGGTTGAGAACCGGGTGCGGGAAACGCCGCAGGATTGCCGGATAACGCAGGCTGCTCGAGGTGGGGCACCGCCGCAGGGGCGCGGAGGCGGAGTTGGCAGACTTCGTCGATTATGCCGACCCACGCCTGGAAAAACCAGCGGGAAGGCACCGCAAAAGGGGGGAATCGAGGGCTTTTGACAGCAGCTTCCCACGAGCCGTATATAGTGTTGATTGATTTTCCGTCCGGGAGCACACGTGCATGACGCCCTACGCGTCGTTGGCTGATGATTTCTACGTCAACATGAACTTGGCGACGGAGATGGAGCTTCCCTCGCAGCGCGAGACGATTCTCCACTTCTTCGAGTGCGTTCAGAAGAAGTACCCGGTAATGCGGAAGTTCTATTGCCGCGATAAGCGGGATTTCGTGCTCGAGGAGGACAAGGACCAGGGGCGGTACCGATGGGCCGCGGTGGAGTCGAAACGGCTCTGCTCGGGGCAGGTCAATCCGTCGTCCCTCGATTCGGTCCTCGACCAGCATCGGCTCGTTGTCGACCTCGCCCCCGCCCTCCTCTCGGTCAGTCCGCTCGACTGCGAGGCCCTCGACCTCCTCTTCGGCTTCGACTTCGCCTACCGGGGCAACCACAACGCCCTCCTGGCCGAGGCCCTCGGTGTCGGACCGGCGCTCGACCGGATCGCCGAGATCCCCGGATCCCGGGTGATCAACTTCGAGCCGTCCTTGACGGTGGCCTTCGACGAGGATTGCCGGACGCAGGTCCGGATCAGCACCGAATCCCGAACCAACGCCTTCCAGGTGCGGACGGGGGAGTTTGCCGAGGAGCAATTAAGCGTCTATGTCACCGCCCGGCAGTACGGCAGCCTTGATCCCCAGACGTCCTACGTCGACGCCGTCAACCGGCTCGCTCAGATCGCCCAGGACGTCGTCGACAACTGCGTCATTGAGCAGATTCTCAAGCCCCTGGCGCGGACGATCGCGCTGAAGTGATCCGGGCCACGCCGGCGTCGTCCGATTCGCGGCTTGCGGATCGGACGACGCCCGGCTGGGCTCGATCGGGCGGGAAAGATTTGCGGAAACGCAAATCAGCTCCGGCCCCGGGCCCCATCGCGGCGACCGCGGTCGTTGTCGTCTCCGCCCCGCGGTGAACGATTCCGGGCATCGAGGTTCCCGGCGATCACAATCCCAATTGCCTCGACCCAGCTCGGCACATCGGTGACGCTCGCGAGACCGCTCTCCGCGAGGATCTCGTCGTCATCGCTGTGGCGCGCTTCCGAGCGCAGTGCCGGTTCGCGGCCGGCCTCCTCGATCCCGAGAAAATCGAGCCCTTCGTCATCCTCGTCATATCCGCCGGCGACGGGGGTAAAGTCGTCCCGCCGGCCACGCGACAGACGCGACGTCGAGCGGAGTTCCGGCTCCGGGCGGCGGCTCCGCCCCGTGGTGCCGCGCCGCGGGGAGCGACCGCGGGTTTTTGCTTCTTTAACCCCTTCGGCTCCCGTCTCGCCAGTGCTAGAGCCAGTGGCGGAGCTTCCGGTCCGGGGTGTCGAGGTCTTCCGTTCGCCCTGTCCCCGACGGCGGCGTCCGCGTGTTTCTCCCTCGCTGCCACGGGCGCCGTTGGGTGCCGGGCGGGGAGGCACTGGGGCCCGGCCGTAGCCGGCGGGGAGCGGTTCGTCCTCGGCCACGTTCGCGTCGCTGCGGTTCAGCGGTGCGGCGTCGTCGGGCGTTTGATCGGCCGGAGCGCTTTTCTCGCCAGTGCTTTCCCGCCCACTGCGCCGACGGCCACCACGCCGGCCACGCCGCCGCCGGCGACGCCCCGATTGTTCATCGCTCGAGTCGCCGTGGGGCTCCCCGTCGGCCTGGCTCCGCTCCCCGCCATCGGAGGCTTCGCCGGCCGGCTCCTGGGGTTCCCGATCGAGGCCTCCCCAGGCGTCGTCCTCGACGCGCACCGGCCGACGGGCAGGAGCCCGGTCGGTGCTTTGCGCCCGCGCCTGCAAAGGGCGGTCGACCGGCGCGTCCCAATCGAATCCCGAGGCGGGGCGTTCTTCACGCGGCGGCTGGTTCGAGCCTTCCGCGTCGTGGCCACGCACCGGCCGACGCTCCCCATCATCCTGGCGACCATCTTGGCGACGCGGAGGGGCTGGCGGGCGGCGCTCCTGGCGTGCATCCTCGCCGGCGGGCCGGCGGGGCTCGAAGCCGAGGTCGTTGTCTCGGGTGTCGAGGTCATCCCCTGGGCTTGCGGCATCCTCGGGGTGCCCTGCGGCCCCCTCGCCGCGCGGCGCCTCGTCGCGATCGCGGCCGCCACGTCCCCGTCCACCGCGGCGGCCGCGCCGCCGGCGGCCGCGCCGCGGTTCGCCACTGCTGCGGTCTCCTTCGATCCCCTCGCCGCCGTTACGAACGCGATCGTCGCTCGGGGCGCCGTCTTCACCGGCGATGTCGTGTTCCCCGGCGGTGCGCTCGTGAGCCTGAGCAAACGGTGGGCTGTCGTCGCGTACCGGCGCCCGGGTGGATTCCTGCCTCGGTTGGTCGGGTCGCGGGACCGGTGGCCGATCGTCGCTGCGGCGTTCCCCTGCCGCGCTGCGGCGCGAGTCGCCACGCCCACCGCGGCCTCCGGAGCGCCCGCTGTCGCGTCGCCCTTCGTCGTCGCGCCGGCCGCCGGCTGTCGGCCGTTCGCCGCCGGCCGGCCGTTCGGCCGCCCCGCGATCGACGATTGGCCGATCCTGGAAGCCAAACGAATCGGGTGCCGGCTCGCCACCGCGGGCGCGAGGCGGGAGATCGTTGCCGGAGCGCTCCTCGTCGGTACGCCGCTCCCGGGCTGGGCGAGGCTCTGGCTCGCGATCGAACGATTCCGCCGGGGGGAGCGGAGCCCGCTCC
>JBAWVV010000384.1:0-4302 GCA_037147115.1 Planctomycetia bacterium
GGGGTGGAGGCGACGCCGGTGTCGCTGACCTGGAACACCACGGTGTCGGCTTTCAGCGGGAGCTGGCCGACGACGGTCGGCGAGGCGGTGGCCGTGACCTTCGTGGTCGATGACGGCGGAAGCTCCAGCCAGTCGCAGACATGGAACGGCACCGATATGGTGTCCTACACCATCACGGGCACGAGCGGCTGGTCCTTCAGCGACACCACCAAGCCCACTTTCGACTACGTCGACTTCGCCACGGACTCCTCCGGAGCGGTCACGACAGCCGCGAACTGGAGCGATTTTCCAGGCGGCCCGATCACCACCTCCTGGGCTGGCAGCGCCACGGGCGGTTATGCGAACACCGGCAGTAACTTCATCGGCTATGAGTCGGGCTTCAGTTACTGGCTTTCGGTCGCCAACGTCGGCCAAAACCAAGTCGGATCGTCGTGGACCGCTACCATCGCCCCCGTGCCGGAGATCGATCCGGCCTCCTTCGGCAGCGCGCTCGCGCTCGTCCTCGGGGCCCTTGGCCTCGCCGAGCGGAAGCGCCGCCGCGTGATCGGCTGACGCTCGGCCGCTCCGAGGGCGGCCTTGCGGGCTTCTCCGACGGTCCACCCCCGGGCCGGGCGTGCCAAAATGCCTGGCCCAAGGAGGGCGCGGTGCGGGGGCTGCACGCCCAATTTCTCTCCACGAACTACGACTACGTCATCGAGACGATCCTCGACAACGTCGGAGAGAAGAACGCCCTCCGCAACACCTACCGGGGGATCACGCCGGCCCGGATCAACGGCCAGCGCAATCGGAATGTCGTCCAGGATCACTGGTCGATCAACTCGCTGATCAAGATCAACGGCGGCTTTGAGATCATCCCCAGCGGCGACGCCTTCGATTTCGACTACCGGCGGCGGTCCTTCGAGGCGATCCGGGAGGCGGCCCCCGAGATCATGATGCCGTCGAAGGAACAGAACTACGCCAACCTCTACTTCTCCTCGATCTTCCCCAAGGCCGTCCGGCTCCTTCAGGAAAGCGACGTGCTCGTGATCGTGGGCTACAGCCTGTCGGAGGAGGACGCGCTGCTGCGGTTCCTCATCCGGCAGTTCGCCGAGGATCTGCGCGACGTCCATGGGAAGTCGATCTTCTACGTCGACTACACCGATGCGGATGTCCTCGAGGAGCGCCTTCAGGGCTGCTTCCGCTCCATGAACCGGATGGATGTGAACAACGTCTTCACCTTCTCCGGCGGCTTCGTCGAATGGATCGACCAGATCCTCCGCCGCACGTGAGGCCGGGCAACTTCCATTCGAGAGGATCGCGAGGGGTTGCCCCGAAGCTCCCCACACCCACCACGAGTCTCTGAAGGGCCAATCATGAAAACCTTCCTGACAGCTGATTGGCACATCGGTGAAGAACGCTTCGAGCTCATGCAGCGCCCCTTCCGGACGGTCGAGGAATACATCGACGCGCTCGTCGCTTACCACAACGCCGCCGTGGCTCCTGACGATCTGGTCTATGTCAACGGCGACGTCCTCTACCAGAAGGCATCGCCGGAGGTGTATCTCCCTCATGTGGCCCGGTTCCACGGCCGCAAGATCTTGCTGCGGGGCAATCACGACAGGCCCTTCACCGACGCGCAGTTCGCTCCCTACTTCGAGCGGATCGTGCCGGAGGGGGAAGGGATCGACGTCACGATTGCCGGCGTCCCCTGCTTCATCACCCACTATCCCAGCCTTGCCCGAGAGGATCGCTTCAACCTCGTCGGGCACATCCACAGCGCGTGCAAGTTTCAGCTCAATTCGCTCAACGTCGGCGTCGATGTCCACCACTTCCGGCCGGTCGCCGAGGAGCAGATCCCGTTCTTTCTCGAAGCGATCGAGTCGTTTTATGACCTCGACGTGTGGACGGCCTATCAGTCGGCCAATCAGGCCCACTTCGCCACCCGCGGGAAGAAGTCAACCTATTTTGAGCCCAAGGGATCGACCCCGGCATCGCTCCCGCCGTCCTAGCCCCCGCGTCGCTCGGGTATTCTCGGGTGCGTCGGCGGAGTCACCGCCGCGGCACGAGGAGCGAGAGGATGGCAGCGACACCGGGCCCATGCGATCGGATAGCGCACCCGACGCGGCCGTGCGTCGGGGCCGTTTTTGGCTGTCTGGCCAGGCTCCTCGCGGCGCTGTTGTCGATGGATTCACTTGGAGCTCTGGCCGAGCTCCCCCCCGAGATCGGCTACGTGTTTCCGGCCGGCGGCCGGGCTGGCGAGACGCGCGATGTCGTCCTCGGCGGCTACGACTGGACGCCCGACATCGAACTTCTCCCCCACGATCCCGGTGTGGCGCTCGTGATCACCGGCGCCCCGACGCGCGTCCTGATCCCGGAGCCGCCCTACCTCTTCGGCTACAAGGCCCGCGCCAACGACCGCCCCTGCCCGCGCGAGTTTCCCGCCCGGCTCGCACTTCCGGCCGATCTCGCTCCCGGCCTTCACCGCTTCCAGGTCGCCAATGCCAACGGCGCCTCCCCGCCAGGGTTTTTTCATCTCTCGCGCTACCCAAGCTTTGTCGAGGATCGTGACGGCGATGCCGTGCAGATTC
The DNA here is from genome assembly GCA_037147115.1 of Planctomycetia bacterium. Lineage (GTDB taxonomy): Bacteria > Planctomycetota > Planctomycetia > Pirellulales > UBA1268 > QWOP01. The sequence goes on from JBAWVV010000384.1 coordinate 2,568, forward strand.
TGCCCGCACTGCCGCTGGTCATTGATGGCCAGATCGGCCGTACCGCGGAGATCGACCGCTACCGCTTGACGGTGAGGGAGTCTGGGCCGGTGTCGATCGAGTTAGTCGCCCGCCGCCTCCTCTCCCCGCTCCACGCGCTCCTGAAGGTTACCGACTCCCACGGCACCGTCGTGCTCGACGTCGCCGACACCGCTGGCCGTGATCTCTCCGTCTCCTTTCTCGGGAAGGAGGGAGAAACGTACGACCTCGCCATCCACGACATCGACTACGCCGGCGATCGCTCAAGCGTCTACCGGATCGAGCTGGCCACCGGCCCGATTGACCCCGCGATTCCCCTTTCCGCCATCCCCGAGACGGTCGCCCCCGAGGGGACTGCCGACATTCCCCTCCCCGCGCCGCCGATCGCCGTGCGCGGCGCGTTTGCAGGCGACGAGCGCTCGCGGAGCGTGGTGGTCGACCTCCCCGCGGGAAGCTGGCGCGTGTCGGCCGAGAGCACCTCCGCGAGCCACCCGCTCGATCTCGATCTCTCCATCCTCGCCCCCGACGGCCGGGAGCTTCTGTTTGCCGACGATGCCGCTGGCTCGGTCGATCCGGTGGCGACGGTGGCTGTCGCCACGGCGGGGGCACACCGGATCGTCGTCGGTGGGAGGGCGCTCGGCCCAAGCGGCTTCGGTCCCGCTGCCTGGCGGCTCGTGATCGAGCCAGACTCGGAGTCGTTTGAGCCGGGGCCGGCGGTTGCCACGCAGTTGGCGGTGTCGCTCGGGGGCACTGGGAAACTCGCGATCCCGATCGTCCGCACCGGGGGCTTCGCCGGGGCGGTCGGCATCGGCTTCCGCGGGCTCCCCGACGGCGTGACGGCTGCCGAGGGGGCGATCGCTGCCGGGGCCGCCGAAGGAACGGTGGAGCTTGTCTGTGGCGCCGACGCCGGCACGGCCGCGCGCCTCGCCACGCTCGTGCTTTCCGGGACGACGAGCGCCGGCCGCCCGCTCACCCATGAAAGGCCGATCGCCGTCGCCGTGACGATGAAGCCGCGGGTGAGGATCGTGCCCGACGGCCTCGATGACGTCCGGAAGGTCCACCGGGGGACGACCTTCCGTGGGCCGCTCACGATCCATCGCCTCGAAGGCTTTGAAGGGGAAGTGCGGCTCCATCCGACGGCGAAGCAGCAGCGGCATCGGCAGGGGATGGATGGCGAGGAGATCGTCGTGCCGGCAGATGCCACGCACTGCGAGTATCCGGTGTTTGTGCCGGAATGGATGGAGACGACGCGGACGAGCCGGTTCATCGTCAACGGCGCCGTCGAGGTGACCGACCCGCGCGGGGCGAAGCGGACGTTGCTCGAGCGCCAGGAGCTGCGACTGGGGATGCTTCCGGAGGGGGCGATCATGAAGCTCACGGCGCCTGAGGAGATCCGCCTGAAGCGCGGCGCGACGGCGGCGATCGTACTTGGGCTGGTGCGCGGAGCAGAGTTTCGCACGGCTGCCTTCGCGGGGCCGGTGCGCCTGGAGCTGGTGCGGGAGTCGCTGCCACGGGGCTGGCGGGAAGGTAATCTCGTCACGCCTGAGCCAGTCGTGATCGAAAACGACGGTGCCGAACAGGCTTACGTGACGCTGTATGTGAGCGTGGCCGACGATCCGCGGATTGCCGGCGAGGGGCCGATCACAATCCGAGCGACGGCGCTCGAGGAGGGGCGCTGGCCGGTCGTCAGCGAGGCGACGGTGGTGGGAATCGTGGA